>JAIKYL010000026.1 GCA_024683255.1 Bacteroidales bacterium
ATGCCCAGCAGGACGAAGGGGATACTCAGGATCTGGCCCATATTCAGGAGCATATCGGCCTCGAATTCCACCTGGTCGTTCTTGATGAATTCGATGAGGAAGCGGCTGCCGAAGCACACGATAAGGAAGATGCCCACGAAGGTACCGCGGTACACCTTGTCCAGTTTTTTCCAGTAAAGCCACATGAGCACTATGCCCAGAAGCAGATAGGTGCCGGCCTCGTAAAGCTGGGTGGGATGGCAGGGTACGGTTTCCCCGTTCCGCTCAAAGACAAAGCCCCAGGGAAGGTCCGTGGGAGCGCCGTAAATCTCTGAATTGAAGAGGTTTCCCAGGCGGATGAAGCAGGCGGCGAAGGCCACCGGGATTACCAGATGGTCTATAACCCAGACATAGTCGAAGCCGTTCTTGCGGCCGTAGCGGCTGGCATACCACCAGATACCCAGCAGGATGGCGATGGTGCCGCCGTGGCTGGCCAGGCCGCCCTTCCAGGGCATGAAGATTTCCCAGAATCCCTGCCAGCTGCCCAGGTAATAGTCCGGCTGGTAAAAGAGGCAATGTCCCAGGCGGGCGCCCACGATGGTGCAGATAAGGAGCATATACAGCATCGGGTCCAGCAGGTCCAGCTTGATCTTTTCCCGTTTGAAGAAGCTCTTCATTATATACCAGCCCAGGATGAATCCGCTCACGAACAGGATGGAATACCACCTTAGCTGGAAAGCGCCGATCTTAAAGATGACCGGGTCTATATTCCAATTGACTACCAATAAATCCATAACTTGCAAAGATACAAATTTTTATCGTTTCAGCCGCACATAGATGCTTAGCGGAAGCGCTTTCCCGAAGGAATCGTTGAGGGCCAGTTCCCCGGAAGTCATTTCCTTGAACTGTCCTTTGAAGGCTTCCCTCACAACGGTCTCCCCCAAGGCGGCGCTGTAGCCGTTGGAGTACAAATTCAGTACCATGAAGGCATCCCGTTCGTCAAGGATATCGGCCACGTTCTGCAACAGGCCGAAGAGCAGTTCGTCCAGCTTCCACTTTTCGCCGTCCGGCCCATGGCCATAGGCGGGCGGATCCAGGATGATGCCGCTGTAGCGGTTGCCGCGCCTGGCTTCACGCCTGGCGAATTTGAGCGCGTCTTCCACCACCCAGCGGATGCCGTCCAGGCCGCTGCGTTCCATATTTTCGCGGGCCCAGGTGACCACCTGCCGCACCGAATCCAGATGGGTTACATCGGCCCCGGCACATTTGGCGGCCAGGGAAGCTGCACCCGTGTACGCAAAGAGGTTCAGTACCTTAGGCGCCGGCAGGCCGTTGGCCTTGTGTATGCGGCAAAGGCGGCTTGTCTCCTTGTAAATGAACTCCCAGTTGGGAGCCTGCTCCGGGAAAACGCCCACATGCTTGAAGGAGGTGAGTCCCAGGCGGAGGGACAGGTGCAAGTCGCTGGCGGCATGGGTATCCTGGTCCGGAAGGCCGTTGTACGCTATGCCCCACTGGTCTTCCATCTTCTTAAGCCGGTTCCACGTGCCGCTGTCCTCCTTCCCCGCCTTGCCGAAACCGGCGCCGGGGATGAAGGTCACATGGCAAAGGCGCCTCCATTCCGCCTCCGGAAGGGAGGGGTTCCACAGGGCCTTGGGCTCCGGACGCCGAAGCACATACTTCCCAAAATGCTCCAGTTTTTCTCCGTTTCCGGAATCCAGGAGCTCGTAGTCTTTCCAGTATTCTGCAGGGTATTCGACCGCCATTGTCTTTGAATTTTTTACAAAGATAGTTATCTTTGTGGACTGGACAATATTTTAACTCTTTATACTCTATGCAACAATTCATTGACAAGTACAATTTCAAAGGCAAGAAAGCCATTGTACGCGTAGACTTCAACGTTCCCCTCAACGAGAATTTCGAGATTACGGACGATACCCGCATCCGTCGGGCCATGCCCACCCTCAAGAAGGTGCTCGCAGAAGGCGGTTCCCTCATTATCATGTCCCATCTGGGCCGTCCCAAGAAGGTGGATCCCAAGTTCTCCCTCAAGCACATCGTGGGCCGCGTAAGCGAATGCCTGGGCGTTCCCGTCCAGTTTGCCGAGGACTGCCAGAAGGCCAAGGCCCAGGCCGATGCCCTCAAGCCCGGTGAGGCCCTCCTCCTGGAGAACCTCCGCTACTATGCAGAGGAAGAAGGCAAGCCCCGCGGCCTGGCCGAGGATGCTTCCGACGAGGAGAAGAAAGCCGCCAAGGCTGCCGTGAAGGCCTCCCAGAAGGAGTTCGTGAAAACCCTCGCCAGCTATGCCGACTGCTACATCAACGACGCTTTCGGCACCGCCCACCGCGCCCATGGCTCCACCGCCCTCATCGCGGAGTACTTCCCCAATGACAAGATGTTCGGCTACCTCATGGAAGGCGAAATCAAGGCCATCAACAACGTGCTCAAGAACGCCCAACGTCCCCTCACTGCCATCATCGGCGGTTCCAAGGTAAGCTCCAAGCTCGCAGTGCTCAAGAACCTGGTGGGCAAGGTGGACAACCTCATCATCGGCGGCGGCATGGGTTATACCTTCATCAAGGCCCAGGGCGGTCATATCGGCCAGTCCCTGCACGAGGACGAACTCATTCCGGATGCACTGGAAATCATGAAGGAAGCCAAGGAGCGCGGCGTTAACCTCAGCCTTTCCGTGGCCACCGTCTGCGGTCAGAGCTTCGACAATGACACGCCCCGCAAGATATTCCCCATCCGCGAAATTCCGGACGAGTGGGAAGGCATGGATGCCGCACCGGAGAGCCTGGAGAACTGGAAGAAGATCATCCTCAGCTCCAAGACCATCCTCTGGAACGGCCCCGTGGGCGTTTTCGAACTCCCCAACTTCGCCAAGGGTACCCTTCAGATTGCCGAAGACCTGGCCGAAGCCACCAAGATGGGTGCCTACACCCTGGTGGGCGGCGGAGACTCCGTGGCAGCCGTTACCCAGATGGGTTATGCCGATAAGGTGAGCTACGTCTCCACCGGCGGCGGCGCCATGCTGGAAGCCATCGAAGGCAAGGTGCTTCCGGGCATCGCAGCCATCCAGGACTAAGCCGCTCTCCGTCAGCGCATTAAAGAAATCTCCCTGTGACCGGAATCACAGGGAGATTTCTTTAAATACTTGATTGTCAGGCTACTCTACTTCCAAGGAGTCTTCCAGCTCCTCGTAGCGTTCTCCGGTGTAGCCTTTCAGCAGGAAGTCGAAGCGGTCCAGCATGGCGTCGGAGAGTTCCTTGTCTCCGTACTGTTTCATCACGTCGGCAATGTACAGGAGCACTCGGCCGGCGGTCTCAAATTCGGCCGATCCCAACTCTCCCCAGTCCAGGTAGAAAGCGGCGGTCTCATGCAGGGCGTCACACATGCGGATACCCAGATCCCGGGCCTTTTCCGTCTCTCCCAGATAGTAGTAATCCTCCACCATCTGAGCCACCATGTAGTCGTTACCCGAGAAACCCAGCGGAATGCTCTCCAGCGGGAAGTTCGTGTCCGGGAAACGCTCCTGGCACAGATCCAGCATCTCCACGGCCTTTTCGTCCTCGCCTTCGGCCATAAGGGCGTTGGCGGCCGATACAAACATCTGGCGCTGGCTCAGCACACCCAGGAAGGTATACATATTCTGGTAGTCCACAAAATAGTCGTCCCGTTTGAGGGCATCCCACTTGTACAGATCCTTCATCTTGGTGTAGAGCTCATCGGCATCCACCAATCCAATGTCCGTGGAACTGATCTTGTTCTGGATCGGGATAAAACGGTAAGAGAAGCCGTCGTACATGAGATAGTCCTTGAGGCCCACCTTGAGGTCTCCGCCCATGTTAAGCACATGCAGCGGACGGTCCCAGTTGTAATTGGACAGCAGGTCCAGCATAAACAGCTCCGGCTTGGTGAGATAGCTCTTCTCTTCCGGGATGGTGAGCATGATCTGGTCCGGGATATAATCGGCAAACTTCTCCGGAACAATGCCGTATTTAAGGCAGTTTTCCTTGTTCACCGGCATCACCAGCTTGCGGGCGCAGATGAAATCCAGCTTGGTACCGTCGTTCAGGGTTACCTTCATCTTGGGATCCTTGAAGATGTCCATCACATCGGACAGAAGCATCGGAGAACCGTCATCGTAGGTAATGTACACGAACTCGTTGGTACCGTACAGATACTGTGACTGGGACACCGTGAGCGGCAGCGGGGCGCTCTTGTTGCTGGCCCACTTCATCTGGTCGATGTACCAGTCCGTGCCCAGCAGGGAGGTGTTCACCACCCGCACGTCCGTACGTACGCCTTCAATCTCCTGGGCGTACCAGAGCGGGAAGGTATCGTTGTCCCCGTGGGTGACCAGCATGCCGTTCTGTCCCACAGAATTGAGGTAATTGGCCGCCATCTCCGTGGAGGTGTAGCGGTGGGAGCGGTTGTGGTCGTCCCAGTTTTCTTCGGCCATGAGGGCGGGAACGCCCAGGCACAGCACAGAAACGCCGATTGCCACCAGCTTCTCCCGACCCTTGAGGGCCTGGGAAAGCCAGTCGTAAAGAGCCGCGACACCCAGGCCTATCCAGATGGAGAACATATAGAACGAGCCCGCATAGGCATAATCCCTTTCACGCACCTGGTAAGGCGGCTGGTTAAGGTAAATCACGATGGCAATGCCCGTCATGAAGAACATGAGGAACACCAGCCAGCTTCCGCGCTTGTCCTTGTCGAACTGGAACACAAGACCCAGCAGGCCCAGCAGCAGCGGCAGGAAGAAATAGTGGTTCTTGCCCTTGTTCTCACTGAGCACGGCGGGGGCGTCCGACTGGTCTCCCAGCCGAAGCTCGTCAATGAAACGGATGCCGCTCTCCCAGTTGCCGTAGAAGACCTCGCCGGGGGACGGGCTGTGAATCTCGTTCTGCCGACCCACGAAGTTCCACATGAAATAACGCCAGTACATCCAGTTGAGCTGGTAATCCAGGAAATACGCCATATTGGCGCCGAAAGTGGGCTTGCGGTAAGTAGCGTCCTTGATACGCTTGCCCTTTCCGCCGGTGTACTGCTGGTAAAAGTCTATGAAGCGCTGGTCTGAACCGGACCACATGCGCGGAAACAGCATCTTGCCTTCCTGACGGTATTCCGCATCGGCCGGGGCATCGGCATGGACGTATTTTCCGTTGAGGGGTGCCCAGTATTTTCCGGTGCTTAGGTCGTACGGCGCATCGAAGTACTGTCCGTAAAGCAGCGGCGTGCTGCCATACTGTTCACGGCTGAGGTAGCGCACCAGGGTGTAAGGATTGTCCGGCTGATACTCGTTGGTGGGCGTTTTTACGCTGGAGCGGATGATCACGATGGAGAACAGCGAGAAGCCGATAACCAGGGTGGTCACGCAAAGGAGCACCGTATTCCAGAAGACCTTGTCGCTCTTGAGCGTACGGAAAAGGCCCCAGAAGCACAGCACCAGCAAGGCCACCATGAAGAACAAGGCGCCACTGTTGTACGGCAGGCCGAAACCGTTCACGAAGATGCGGTCGAAGAAGGCCGCCAGCTTGGGGAGGTACGGGATAAAGAGGTACACCAGCAGGAACTCGATGACCACGCCGATGAGGAAAATCCCAACCAACTTCTTGAAGGGCAGCTTCTTGTCCTCGTTCATCCGGTAATAGTACATGAACACGAAGGCCGGAATGGTAAGGAGGTTCAGCAGGTGTACGCCGATGCTGAGGCCCATAAGGAAGGCGATGAGCACTATCCAGCGGTTGGCATGCGGCCGATCAGCGGTTTCATACCAGCGGCACATGGCCCAGAAGACCAGTGCGGTGAAAAGGGAGCTCATGGCATATACCTCGCCCTCCACGGCGCTGAACCAGAAGGTGTCGCTGAAGCAATATGCCAGCGCACCAACGGCCCCAGAGCCGAAAATAGCAATCGCCTGGCCGATAGAAGCTATCCCACCAGCTACCGCGCCATCTTTTTTGAGGGGGCTCTGCCCCCTACTATCCCCCGCGGCCTCCGGCCGGCCGCTCTGCAGAGCGGCTTTTCCTCCCCACACAGCACGAGGAAGCACCAAACGTTTTGCAAAAAAGACGATGGTAAGGTACAGGAAAAAGATGGTGAGGGCGCTCAGGATGGCGTTCATGGCGTTCACCGCCACGGCAGCATGCTCCGGTTTTACGCCGATGGTAAAGAAGCGCGCAAGCAGCTGGAACACCGGGTTTCCCGGGGGATGTCCCACCTCCAGCTTATAGGACGCTGCAATGAATTCTCCGCAGTCCCAGAACGATGCGGTGGGCTCTATGGTGGAAAGGTAGGTGACCGATGAAACCACCAGTACGGCCAGGGCCACAATCCAGTTCCACTTATTGAAAGTTTTCTTGTCCATAGACTGCAAAGATACGCATTTTTCCGTATTAGAAAAAGTGATGGAGACGTTCCTAATTGGACCGTCTCCATCACTCAACTGTTTAGCATGCTTTAGGATGTGGCTTTAACCACCACATCACAGACTTCTCCCACTGTGACGGGCACTGGAGCGCCGTCGGGGAAATGCATGCCGAATTTCTCTTCGGCCGCCAGGGAAAGCAGCAGCATGGTGAGGGAATCGATTCCCAGCTCCCGAACCAGCTCTGTCTGGTATCCCACACTGGTAAGATCCGTGTTGGGACGGATGACGCCGATAATCTCTTTCAGGCCGTCAAATACTTCTTCCCTGGTCATACGCGAGAGACTTTCATGCTGCCGGTGCGTTTGAAATCTTCCGTACGCACGGTAACTTTACGAATCTGGTGGGTAGAGGGCTGGGTGGCGTTAATCTTGTCCACCAGGGCGTTCATATAGGCCACAACCTCTTCCCAAGGCTTGCCGTCGAAGGCAGGAATGAAGGGCAGAATCTCGATGGCAATGATGCCTTCGTCTTCCTTCACCATGGCGTCACGGACGCAAGGATCGGCATAGAAGGGTTCTTCCAGGCTTTCGGGACTCACGTTCTCACCGTTGGACAGGATGATGAGGTTCTTGATGCGGCCGGTGATATAGAGGAAGCCGTCTTCGTCAAAGCGGCAAAGGTCGCCGGTGCGGAGCCAGCCATCAGGCGTAAGGGCTTCGGCGGTCTTTTCGGGATCTTTGTAGTAGCCGGAGAAGACGTTGTCGCCTTTCACCCAGAGTTCGCCGTCCACCAGTTTGGCTTCCTGGCCGGGATAGATGCGGCCGATGGAGGTGGGGCGTTCAACTGCGTCGGCATTGGCCGATGTAAGGTTGGCGGTTTCCGTAAGGCCGTAGCCGAAGCAGAATTCCACGCCAAGCTTGGTGAAGATGTCCACCAGGCGCGGAGGTACGTTGGCTGCGCCGGAGATGATCATGCGAAGGCTGCCGCCGAGGAACTGGGGACCGTACATCTTCACAAGGCCGCTGAGGATGTCGCAGATGCCGGGGACAATCACCAGCAGGGTGGGTTTGATGGCGGGCAGCTTGCCGATGGTGGCCTTCATGTCTTCGCAGGTGAACATGAGATTGCCGGAATAGAAACAACCGCAAAGGCCTGCGATTGCGCCGAACACATGGCTGAGCGGCAGCAAGGCGATATAACGGTGCACGCCGATGATGGGGCCGGGTTTGAAGATGGTGTTGTAGTTGCCGCGCATGAGGGCACGGTGGTTCAGAACTGCCCCCTTAGGAGCTCCGGTGGTACCGCCGGTGAAGAAGATGGCGGCAGGGCTGTCCGGGTCGATATCGGCCACAGGGGCCTCTGTATCGGCGATACTGGCGGCGGGAAGCACCTTCGCGCCCTGGATCTTGGAGGTCTGGGGCATGAATTCATCCCGCACGAAGATGGCGGCGATATCGAACTTCATGCAGCAGCCCACAACGGCCATTTCCGGCAGCATGGACGGGAACATCATGGCCACGTAACCGGCGCTAGTGATGGCCAGATACAGCTCAATGGCATCCTGGCTGTTGCGGTCCCACACGGCAATGTGGGCACCCTTGGGAAGTCCCAGGCCGTTAATGAAGGCACGGCGACGGGCCACACGTTCTCCCAGTTCTTTATAAGTGATGGTGTTCACCGTGTCGGACAGGGCCGGCATATCGGCATACTCCTTTGTGAACCAGTTCACAAATTCTCCCATGGTGGGAAGGTAAGGGATTCTTTCAAACTCCTCCTTTGGGAGCATGTTGTAGAAATACTCTTGGTTGGTCATTATAATAATAGGTTTAGATTTCTTTTACATAGGAGCGGCGCCGCTGGTAAGGCTGCGGATCATAGTCTCCAAACAAAGTTTGCACCTTGTGATTGTCTTCCAGCTGGGGATTCAGAAGCAAGTGCTTGATTCCCAACTTGATATAGTTTTCGTGCAGATACTTGAACATCAGGAGGGCCGCCCCTTTGGCCTGGTATTCGGGCAACACGCCGATGAGAAGACCCTCGGCCATATGATTGCGTTTGGGATTGAGCTGGGGAAGGATGTGGATCCAGCCGAAGGGCAGAATCTTGCCCTTTGCCTTCCTGACGCCGGAGGAGATGTGCGGCATGGTTACGGTAAAGGCCACCAGTTCGTCCTTGTCGTTCACCACAAAGGCCACCATGTCTTTGTTCAGCACGGGGACATACTGTTTCACGTAGCCGTCTATCTGCTCCTCGGACAGTTTACTGTATTCGTAGAGGCCGGCGAAGGCGTCGTTCAGCACATGAAACATCTCCCGGCCGCGGCGGGCCATCTGTTTGAGGGTATCGGCCCGATAAATGTGCACACCGTAGCGTTTTTCAACCAAATCGGCATATTGCATCATGGGCGGCAGCGTGTCCGTAAACGTTATCACACGCTGTGTCCAGTCCGTATCCTTGGTAAAGCCCATGCGCTCCAGATACTCGCCGTAATA
>JAIKYL010000033.1 GCA_024683255.1 Bacteroidales bacterium
TTCTCCTGATAGGCTTCCGTCTGCTGGGCGTCCGGGGCCACCACTATGGTTCCATGGAAGTTTACCTGCGCCTCGCCGCCGGCAATGCCATTGAACAGTTGGGTGCTCTTGCAGCCGGGCGAGCGGTGGTGCATCACCACCCGGAAGTTCACCTTTTCATCGGCCTTGCAAAGATACAGGCCTTTCAGGTGCGCCTGGGCTCCCGGACCGCAGAGGTCCACGCTCACTTCAATGTCTTTTGACTCCCCCGGCAGCACCACGAACTGCAGGTTCAGTGTTTCACCGGCCTGCACTTGATAGAGATTGCCGGTCAAGCCGGCAATGACGGGCTGCGTCAAGCCGGCAATGACGGGCTGTGTCAAGCCGGCAATGACGGGCTGCGTCATGCCCGGCACCGACCGGGCATCTCCAAAAGGATCTATGTATTTTCCGTGTCCCATGGGCCTAGAACTGGTCAAATCCATTGGTCTCAATGGCCTCTATGAGCTCCCGGCCGCCGGTTTTTACAATCCGGCCGTCCTTAAGCACATGAACCACATCCGGCTGCACGTATTCCAGCAGCTTCTGGTAGTGCGTGACAATGATGGCGCTCTTTTCCGGGCTCCTGAGGGCATTCACCCCATCGGCCACAATCTTGAGGGCATCCACGTCCAACCCGCTGTCCGTCTCGTCCAGGATGGAGAGCACGGGGTCCAGGAGGGCCATCTGGAAGATTTCGTTGCGCTTCTTCTCGCCGCCGGAGAAGCCCACGTTCACCTCCCGCTTGGCAAATTCCGGCCTCATCTGCACAAAAGCCATCTTTTCCTTCATGAGTTTGAGGAACTCCCCGGCCTTCATTTCCGGCAGGCCCTGCGCCTTGCGCTTGGCGTTCACAGCCGCCTTCATGAAGGCGGTGATGGTAACCCCGGGAATCTCAATGGGATACTGGAAACTGAGGAACAGGCCTGCCCAGGCACGCTCTTCCGGCGCCATGGCCAGCAGGTCCTTACCCTGGTACAGCACGGTCCCTTCCGTCACTTCATAGCCCGGTCGGCCCGTAAGGATGGCTCCCAGCGTGCTTTTTCCCGCCCCATTGGGTCCCATGATGGCATGCACCTCTCCCGGGCCTATCTCCAAGTCGATTCCTTTCAGGATTTCTTTGCCGTCTATCCCGGCATGCAGATTCTTTATTTTTAGCAAATCGCTCATAATCAATCTTTTATACTAATACCCTGCTGTCAAAGTGCAGTAGGTATTTTAAGTAAATCATTACTAATCAACGCATTAAGCTTTCTTGCGATACAGCTTTAGCCAACTGGCCAGCGACCAGAGGCCGTTCACCAGATACAGGGCGCACACTATGGGCATAAACACATTGCCCACGCTTATGTGCAGGATAATCTGCGTAATATTAACCACCAGCCAGGCTATCCAGCAGTCCCACTTCTTGAGGGCGCTCAACAGCTGAGCCAGCAGGATGAGGACGGTTACGCAGGAGTCCAGGTACGGGTGCGGATCGGAGGGGAAAAGCTGGTCCAGCGTCCAGCCCCACACGAAGGCCACCACCAATACCGCAGCCACGGCCATCGCACGTTCCGACCAGCCCAGCATACTTACCTTCAGGGATTTGCTGTCCTCCGAACTCTGTTCCGACGGCTTGGGATGCGTCCAGCGATAATGGCCCATGATGTTGATGGCCAGGGAAATGGGCTGGAGCAGCAGGCTGGCGTACAGGTTTTTGTTCCAGAACAGAAAGAAGAGGGCCGCCGTATACAGGTACCCCACCCAGAAGTTATACTTTGAGTTCCGGCCCGCCAGGAATACGCAGGTGAGGCCCAGCAGGCTTGAAATCAAGTCCATGAGCAGCACCGGGCGGCCGGCAATGGTAAATATAATGGTGTCTAACATATTATCCTACAGATCCTTCCAGTGATACTTGCAATAACTTTTGTGCCTCTACGGCAAATTCCATGGGGAGGCGGGAAAGCACTTCCCGCGCATACCCGTTAACAATCAGTCCCACAGCCTCTTCCGGGCCAATCCCCCGCTGGTTGCAATAGAACAGCTGGTCCTCCGAAATCTTGGAAGTGGTGGCTTCGTGCTCCACCGTGGCGGTGGGATTCTGGCTCTGGATGTCCGGGAAGGTATGGGCCCCGCAGCGGGAGCCGATGAGGAGGCTGTCGCATTGGGAGTAGTTCCTGGCACCCTCGGCCCCGCGCGCCATCCGCACCAGGCCCCGGTAGCTGTTCTGGCTCACGCCGGCCGATATACCCTTGGAAACAATCCGGCTCTTGGTACCCCGACCCAGATGGATCATCTTGGTGCCGGTATCGGCCTGCTGATGGTTGTTGGTCACGGCCACGGAGTAGAACTCGGATGACGAAAAATCGCCTTTGAGGATGGTGGAAGGGTATTTCCAAGTAATGGCCGACCCCGTTTCCACCTGCGTCCAGCTAAGATGAGAACCGCTGCCCTTGCAGATACCGCGCTTGGTAACCAGGTTCAGGATGCCGCCCTTGCCGTCGGCATCGCCGGGGTACCAGTTCTGGACGGTGGAATATTTCACATCGGCATCCTTTTCCACCACTATCTCCACCACAGCGGCGTGCAGTTGCTGCTCGTCGCGCATGGGGGCGGTGCAACCTTCCATGTAGGAAACGTAGGAGCCTTCATCGGCCACGATGAGTGTGCGTTCGAACTGGCCGGTGCCACGGGCGTTGATGCGGAAATAGCTGGAAAGCTCCATGGGGCACTTCACGCCCTTGGGGATATAGCAGAAGGAGCCGTCGGAGAAAACGGCCGAATTTAGGGCGGCGAAATAGTTGTCACTGGCGGGCACCACGCTGGCCAGGTACTTCCGCACCAGGTCCGGGTGTTCCTTCACGGCTTCGGAGAAGCTGCAGAAGATAATACCCTTTTCGGCCAGCGTCTTCCGGAAGGTGGTTGTAACTGATACAGAGTCAAATACGGCATCCACCGCCACCACCCCGGCCAATACGTCCCGCTCCCGGAGGGGAATGCCCAGCTTGTCGAAGGTCTCGGCCAGCTTGGGGTCAATCTCCTTGGGACGGTCCTTGTCCTTCTTGGGCGCCGCAAAGTAGATAATGTCCTGGAAATCAATTTCCGGCATATCCAGATGCGCCCAGTCCGGCATGGGCATGGCCTGCCACTTGCGCAGCGCGTCCAGGCGGAACTCCAGCAGCCACTGAGGCTCTTCCTTCCTGGCCGATATCATGCGCACAATCTCCTCGTTCAAGCCCTTAGGGATGAACTCCTGCTCCACGTCCGTCACAAAGCCTTCCTTGTACTCCCCGGAAGTGAATTCCTGTATGATCTTGTCACTTTCCTTCATCGGCGTCAAAATCGGGGTCAAAATCAGGGTCGAAATAATAGTCTACCTCACCAAGCGGCATCTCTATGGGAGCTGCCTCCGTGCGGCTGCGGACGGCCACAAAGCCCAGTCCGCCGTTCACGTTGGTGGGAAGCGTGGTGGGCTCCACTATCACCTGGGAAGTATAACCGAAGTTCTCCAGGTTGTTGAGCGCGTTAAGATAGTTGAATTCCTCCCGCGAAATGGATTCCAGCCAAGGAACCAGCTGGGAGGTAACTATGGCGTAACGAGGGGTGAAATCTGCCGATAACGCATAATAGTAAGGATACAGCTGTTCCGAATTTATGGTTAGCCGGAGCGTATACTCCTGATCCCGGAACATCTCGTCGCTGAAGGCCAGGTAGGTCTTGTCCAGATCGAAGATGGACATGCCCGCCACGGCACCGCCCAGGACCGGGTCCTTGCTGCCGCTCATGGGCGTTTCATAAGTGGCGGGGATTTCATGCGTATTGCCGGCGGCATCCACCATGGTAATAAGGTAGTTTCCTGTGACGCCCACCCGGTAATAACTGTCGCCGGGCAAGTCCTTGAAGGTGATCTTCACCTGGAAAACTTCATAGGAATAATCCAGATCCCGCTCTATGGAACGGAGCGTATCCACGGCCGATATCACCGGACGGGTGGCCACATCGGCCTGTGCCCAGGCATCCCAGGAGCCCTTTTGGGCCGATATTTTCACCTGGCTTCCCTCGGGGAAAGTGCCCTGGAAATAATACGGCGTGGCAATCCTGTCTTCGTCTTCTCCCTGCACGGCCGTGGCGAACGGTTTCCCGTCCACCATCACCGTCACGTGGGCCCCCTGAAGGGGTTTAATGGTGGCCTGATTGCTCTCGCTCAGATATATCACCTGCTGGTTTTCCTGCGCCAGCATCTGTGCATTCATCACCAACTGAGGAGTCACCTCGCCAAAATCAATATTAACCTTGTTGATGCATCCTGCCGCAACAAAGGAAAGCGCAATCAAATATACAAGCTTCTTCATAACGGTCAGAATTTATAGGTTATACTAAGGGAAGGCATGATGGGAAGGATGGTCACCTTCTGCATCACGGGCTGTGTGTAATAAGTCCCGTCAGCGGCCCGGGCCGTCTCATAATCCACGTACACCAGGTTGGGATTCATGTTGTTGTAGAGGTTGTAAACGCTCACATTGAACACCCAGTGTGTACCGGCCAGGAAGTTCACGCCTAGATTGAGCCGATGGCTGGGCGGCAGGCGGTAGTTGTTCCGCTCTTCCACGAAATCGGCCTCCCGGAGGATTCCATAGCGGGTTCCGTTACGACCGGAATCGTAAATGAAATCCGGTGCCAGGACCACCGTCTGGCGGAGCGGGATGGTGGTGGTGCCGCCGCTGGCAAAGATCCAGGCGGCATTGAGCTCCACATGCTTGCCCAACTGGTAGCTCACATTGATGTTGAAATTGTGCCGACGGTCGTACTTATAAGGGAAACGCCGTCCCAGGTTGATGGTACCGTCCGGGAAGATGCGGTCGCTCTTGGCCAGGGTGTACGCCACCCAGCCGGTGAGCTTGCCCTTGGTCTTCTGGGCCATGAGTTCCAAGCCGAATGCCCGGCCCTGGCCCATCTCCACCTTGCTTTCCCAGCCCATGCTGTTACCCAGGACAATGGTGCCGTCCTTGTACTCCAGCAGGTTGTCAATGTGCTTCCAGTAGCCCTCCAGTGAGAATTCCCAGCCCGGAAGGCCGTCAAAATAGATACCGGCCGATACCTGGTCCGACGTTACCGGCTTGATGTCCTTGGTAATGGGAACCCACAGGTCCAGCGGCAGGGAAATGGAGAAAGAACTTAGCAGGTGTACGTACTGCGCCATCCGCGCATAACCAGCCTTGAAGGACAGACCGTTGTCCAGCGAATATTTGGCCGATAAGCGGGGCTGCAGGTTGAAATACGGCTTTCCGTCGGTGAGGAACAGCGAGGCATACAGACCTGGATTCACCGTGAAATGACTGCCGATGGAGAAGTCGTCCTCGGCATAGAGCGCCATGTCGTGTCCCACATAAGATTCGTAGGGGCTGCGATAGTTCAGGCCCTCTCCGTTGGTCTGTTCATTGATGCTTTCGCTCATCACGGCCGTGAGGGTTTCCGGCACAAAGGTGTGGTAAGTGTATTCCGCACCGAACTTTATCAGATGTGCGGGCGTGGGCACATAGTCGAAGTCCAGCTTTGCGCTCCAGTCCCGGATGCCGGAATTGTAGTCCACGTCAAACTGCACTTTTTCGTCGTTCTGCTCCGTCCTCAGGCCCATGTGCATGAGCATCTTGTACTGGTTGAAGGCAACCGTTGTATTGGAGAAAAGCTTGTTGGAGAAAATGTGGTTCCAGCGCAGTGAGGCCACGTTATTGCCCCAGCCGATGCTCATGTCCGTGCGGAAGAAGTAATTGGTGGGGACATCTTCAATATCGGCAAAGATCTGGGTATTTGAACCGTCTTCCTCAAAGTTGAGACCCATTTTGTCCAGGCCGCTGTAGCCGCCCAGGAAGAAGCGATCCTTGTCGGAAAGGCGCCAGGTAATCTTGCCGGAAAGGTCGTAGAAGAAGTAGTTGCCATATCGGCCTTTTCCCATGACGGCGCGGATGATGGGGTCGTAGAGCAGCGTATGCAGGCCGCGGCCACTGATGGAATAGCTCAGGCGGTCCTTCAAGATGGGTCCTTCCAGATGAAGCTTCTCCGTAAGGGCGCCGATGCCCACGCTGCCGTGCGTTTCCTTCATGTTACCGTCGTTGGTGCGGATGTCCACGATGGACGATACTCTGCCGCCGTAACGCGCCGGGAAGGAGCCCTTGTACAGGGTTACCTTTTTCACCGCTTCCGTCTGGAAAACGGAGAGGATGCCCAGCATGTGGTCCACGTTATAAATGGGCACGCCGTCCAGCAGGACCAGGTTCTCATCGGAACCACCGCCGCGGACGTAAAGGCCTGTGAATCCCTCGTTTCCGCCCTGGACACCCGGCATAAGCTGGATGGCTTTCAACACATCGGCCTCACCAAAGACCACCGGCGTGTTCTTAATCTGGTTCAGGGGGATGTCAATGGCACCCAGGTAGGTGGACTGGATGCCGGCGTCCTTCTGTGCCACCACCACCGCCTCTTCCAGGGAGGCCGACGGGGTAAGGATAATGTTGATGGTGGTATCCCGCTGGAGATTCAGTTCCACCGTCTCACTGGAATAGCCCACATAGCTGTACTGCAGCGTTGTGGCTCCTCTGGGGATGGTGAGCGTATAATAGCCGTACACATTGGTTACGGCTCCGGTTGGCGTCTTTGCACCGTTGGCCAGCAGCACGCCGGCGCCCAGGAGGGTTTCTCCGCTATCGGCGTCCGTGATGTAGCCGCTCACCGTGGCTGTACCCCGCTGCGCCCCAGCCGACCAGGCCAGGGATAACAAGGCAAGAATAAACAATAATCTCTTCACTACTAACTATTTAAATCGGCCAGCACTATGGCGGCCATGGCTTCTACAATGACGGGGGTTCGGAGGGCAAAGCACACGTCGTGTCGACCGGGGATGCCCGCCTTGGCAATGCTGGCGGTGGGTTTGAAGGCCACGCGGAACACCAGCGGATTTCCGTTGGTAATACCGCCGTTCGCCCCGCCGGCGTGGTTGGTAACGGGAACGCCGTCCGCTCCAAAGGCGTCGTTGTGCTCCGAGCCCTTCATCCGGGCCGATGCAAAACCGTCGCCGAATTCAATGCCCCGCACGCCCGGAATGGCAAAAACGGCATGGGCCAGGCGCGATTCCACGCTATCCCAGAAGGGTTCTCCCAGCCCGGCGGGCACACCGCTCACCCTGCATTCCACCACGGCGCCCAGGGAATCTCCCTCGGCCCGGGTCTTTTCTATGAGGGCCGGCCATTCCCCGCTTTGGGGATTACCGCCCATTTCCAGCATCTCTGCTTCATAGCGGTAAGGGGCCATCTTTTTGGCGACAACACCGGCGGCTACAATGCCCACGGTGAGGCGTCCGGAGAAGTGTCCGCCGCCCCTGGGGTCGTTGAAGCCTTCGAATTTAATCTTTGCCGTCTGGTCGGCATGACCGGGACGGGGGTTGTCCTTTAGCGCGGCATAATCCTGGCTACGGGTATTCTCGTTCTTGAACAGGATGGTAAGGGGAGCACCGGTGGTGTGGCCTTCAAATACGCCGGAGATGATTTCCGGCATATCGGCTTCCACCCGGGGGGTGGTGCCAGGCGCGCCGGCCCTGCGGCGGGCCAGATCGGCCTGGAAATCTTCCGCAGTAAGCGGCAGACCGGGCTTTACGCCGTCCACCACAACGCCCACATAAGGGCCGTGGGACTCGCCGAAGATGCTTACTCTGAATTTGTTACCAAATGTATTCATAGCTGGTCGAACAATTCGTTAAACGTGGGGAAGGATTTGGCCACGCAGGTGGTGTCGTCAATTTCCACCGGGCTTTTCGCGCCCAGGGCGGCCACCTTCAGGGCCATTACCATGCGATGGTCTCCATAGGAAGGGAACTTTCCGCCTTTCAGGAGGTTCCCCGTGAGGATCCGCTGGGTAAGACCCATGCCGGTGATGGTCATTTCGTCTTCGTTGATCTGCACCGGAATGCCCATTTGCGTGAGCATCTTTTCGATGGCCGCAGCCCGGTCCGTTTCCTTGTGCCGAAGCCTCTCGACGCCCAAAATGTGGCTTTCACCGGGGCAGAAGGCCGCCAGCACCGTCACCATGGGGAAGAGGTCCGGACAATTGTTCAGGTCTGTAGAGAAAGCATTGAGGGGTGCACGCTGTACGCGGATGGGACCGTTGGAAGGCGTGGTTCCCTCCAGCTGGGACATGCTGGCGCCGGCATCCATCAGGAGGTCCATGATGGAAATATCGGCCTGAAGACTCTGGGTATCAAGTCCTTCCACCTCCACCTGGCCGAAAATGGCCCCGGCGGTGAGGAAGGGTGCGGCGCCGGACCAGTCGGCCTCAATGGCAAAATCGGCCGCCTGATAGCGCTGACCGCCTTTTATCTTGAAATTGAGGGCGCTACAGAGGCTCCAGTCCTGGGTTTCCAGGAAATCCTCCCCGCCTTCCATCTCCGAAGCCATCTTTATGCCGAACTTTTTGAGCACATCCACCGTGATAAACAGGTACGGAATGCTCTTGGGCTCATGTACATACAGGGTGGAGCGGTCTTCCGCGAGGGGCAGGGCGGCCAAAAGGCCGGAGATGAGCTGGGACCCTCCCTTGCCGGAAATATCGGCTCTTCCGGGGATCAGAGGGCCGGAAACAGTCATTGGAATGTAACAATCTGATTTTCTAGTATCTAAAACAACTTTGTTACCTTTCTGTTCATAACTTGTATTTTTTATAACATTGTTGTTACTTTCCGGGTAAAGGCGGACGCCGAAGGCCGCCATGATGTCATGGGCATCGGCCAGAGGGCGTTTCAAGAGGGTTTTTTCTCCTGTCATGCGCACGGGACCGTCCGGCAGCACGGCCATGAGCGGTACCATGAGGCGGGTAAGGAAACCGGACTCGCCGGTATGGAGTTCTTTCAAACCCTTGCAGGCGCCCTTTTTGGCAGCTATTCCGTTGATTGTGAGGAGGTTCTTGTCAATTTGAACGCTGGCGCCCAAAGCGCGGGCCACAGCCAGGGCACTTTCGTTGTCTCCACAGGGGGTGTAGCCGCTAAGGTGGGAAGTTCCATCGGCCAGGGCGGCGGCAATGATAGCCCGCTGGGCAAAGCTCTTGGAAGAGGGCATCGGGAGGGTTCCACCGCTTAGGAAACGGAAGTTTCCGTACACGGCTTCGCGCATTTCGGCGGTGGTCCACTGTCCCGGAGCTGTAGCTTCCTCCTTGGTGAGGCAGGCATAAGTGAAAGGAGCCCCTTGCAGAAGGGCTTCCAGCCGGCTTTCACGGCCGATTTCGCCCATGCAGAAGGCTACCAACGTGCCGGTGGCGGCGGCTTTATACAGCGCCATTACATCGGCCGAATCGGCCTTGGAGGCGGCTGTGGTGACGATTTTCACTACTTCTCCGCCAAACTGGCGGGCACGCTCCAGGATGCTTTTAAGCACCGCAGGCGGCGGGGTTTCCGTAAAGTTGTGGTAGGAGCGGATAAGCACCGTGCCATACTCCCGGCAGGCCTCCCGGATGCGGCGGCCGATGGCTGCAGGCGCCTCCATTTCCAGGTCCACATACTTGGCACCGGCCTTTATAGCCCGCTCCAGCAGCTCCGGCGCTTGGGATTCTTCACTCAGACGACAGGTGGCTATGAGCGGCACATCGGAGGCCGAGAACAGCAGGTCTATATCCTCATCCTCCAGGGCGCAGCGGTCCAGCCGAATTTCGGCCATCTCCACGGCGCCACTGTCCAGGATATCCAGGATTTCCTGCAGCTCCTTATGCTGTATGCTGGTGCAAATCATTCAGTATCTGTTATTTCCTTTAAAACCCTGCTGCATTTTGACGGCAGGGTTTTTACATAAATCACTAAATATCAATCATTTTAACAAAAGAGACACCTGGCTCTTTTAGGAGTATAAAGCACAGTTTTCCGCCTTCGGCTTTCTTGTCTTTTGCCATGGCTTTCTTTAGCGTATTCAGGGGATAAGGGCACTCCGTGGGGAGGCCGATGGCTTGGAAATCGGCCTTCAGACGCGTTGCAAGGCCGTTTGAAAGGCCTTCCCTGTCGCTCATTCCGGCCGCCAGGATGATGCCCATGGCCACCGCTTCGCCGTGCTGGATGTCCTCTCCGCGCTCATACGCCTCGTGCTCGATGGCATGACCGAAGGTATGGCCCAGGTTGAGCTTGGCGCGTTCCCCTTGCTCAAACGGATCCCGCTGCACAATGCCGGCCTTGATCTCCGCCGCCCGGTACAGCAGCTCCTGCAGCTGCCCGGCCACTCCGTCCACGTTTTGGGCCATTTCCGTGGATGAAAGTGCCAAATTCGGGGTTTCGTCCACGTTTTTGGCCTTTTTGGTGGACAGAAGACGGACTGCACGGTTGTATGCATCGGCATCGGCCAGGAGGAAAGTCTTTAGCATTTCGGCCACACCGCAGCGGAATTCACGCAGCGGGAGGGTGCGGAGAACACCGGCACAGAGAAAGGTGAAAATGGGCTGCGTGATGGTTCCCAGCATGTTTTTGTAGCCATCCAGGTTCACGCCGTTTTTCCCGCCGATAGCCGCATCCACCTGCGCCAGGAGCGTTGTGGGCACGTTGGCGTAGCGGATTCCGCGCTTGTAGATGCTGGCGGCAAAGCCTGCCATGTCGGTTGTGATTCCGCCGCCGATGGCTACCAGCAGCGCCTTGCGGGACGCCCCGGCTTCCATGAGCCAGCGCGAAATGGAAAGCACCGTCTCCATGCTCTTCCCTTCTTCCGAGGCGTCAATGGCAAAAGAGCCTTTCACGGCGCCACAGGTAACTTTTTCGGCCACCCAGGCAACGTTTTTATCGTATACCAGATACACTTCCGGCTCATCGGCAATGAGCGGAACCAAGTCCCGCAGATTGCTTCCTCCCAGAATCCGGCACGGCTGCCTAAGCGTCACATCTATTTTCAGTTCTCCTTCCATAGCGCGCAAAAACGTCATAGATTACAAAGATAACTGAAAAATTTGGCAATTCGCGGTTTTTGCTTTACATTTGCAGTCCCACAGGCCCGGATGGCGGAATTGGTAGACGCGCTGGACTCAAAATCCTGTGATAGCAATATCGTGCGGGTTCGATTCCCGCTCTGGGCAC
>JAIKYL010000035.1 GCA_024683255.1 Bacteroidales bacterium
CTGCCCAGACGAACGATTTATCGGATATTATGGCTGTCCTGGAGGCAGCCAAGGGCATTATGCGTGCATCGGGCAATGCCGGACAGTGGGTGGGCGGCTATCCTTCGGAGGAGATCATCTTGCAGGACATCAAACAGGGGTACGGACAGGTCGTCGTGGCAGACGGACGCATCGCGGGCTATTTCGCGTTCATCCCGTCCCCGGAGCCGACTTACGCCGAAATTTTCAACGGTGCCTGGCGGGATGACTCCCTACCCTACCACGTCGTGCATCGCATCGGCAGCTATCCGGAGATTCACGGGGTTTTCCGGGCCATCATGGACTGGTGCTTCGCCCGTAGCAGAAACATCCGTATCGACACACACCGGGACAACCGGATCATGCAGCACAACATCCTGAAATACGGATTCCAGTACTGCGGCATCATCCACCTGGCCACCGGGGACGAACGGCTGGCCTACCAGAAGATGGACAAATAAAGAAAGAGTCATGAAAAACACAATTGGCGGACGACCCTGCCGGCTTTTCGGGTCGGAGCGACCGGCGTGCTTGCTGGTACAGCCGTCGGCGCGCCACGAAGCCGCGACGCTGGAAGCCGAGGCCCGGCAGATCGCAGCACGCTCCCCTTCCCCTTTTATGCTGGCGGCGTTTGAGGTCGAAGACTGGATCGTCGATCTGATGCCCTGGCCGGACGGGAACATCTCCCGGGATGCGGAGGCGGGCCGGCACGGGCAGCAGACGCTTCAGTACGTGCTGCTGTCCCTGCTCCCCGCGTTGCGGGAACGCTTCGGGGACCTTCCCGCCGTGATTGGCGGCTACTCGCTGGGCGGGCTCTTTTCCCTGTGGGCGGCAGCCCAGACGGACAGTTTCCGCGCCGTGGCAGCCGCCTCCCCGTCAGTCTGGATCCGCGACTGGAAGACCTTCAGCGAGCAGCACCCGACGCTGGCCGAGGCGGTGTATCTGAGCCTTGGCGACCGGGAAGAACATGTGCGGAACCAGGCCATTGCCCGCGTCGGAGACGGCATCCGCGCGCAACACGAGCTGCTTCAGCGACAGCTGGGACCCGAGCGCTGCACGCTGGTCTGGGAGCCCGGGAATCATTTCACCGACAACGAAGGCCGCCTGGCCCGGGCATTCGCCTGGTGCATCGAGCGTTTGTAAACTCTTTCTCTTGGACTCTCCTATTGAGCAGAGCACGAAAAGAAGGTTGATATACCTCCTTTTTGCGTTATTATGCTTCGGATTCGGCCTCCTGCTGAATTACACCTACAGGCCTTATGTATATAGGAATCAAATCAATGACTTACATTTGGCAGATGTCATCGGCAATATCGTGGCCGTCCCCGCTGCAGCCTTCTTCTTCTATGCCATGAACAAATCCATTCGATATAACAAACTTGCCATCTTCGTTATTGATTTCTTGATTTGGTGTTTTTATGAGGTCACGCTCTCCAATACTTTTGATTGGTGGGACATCCTGGCATCTTTGATTATGTGTTTTGTGACATATCCAATTCTGGTGATACTCGAGAAGAGCGTTTCAGACTAAAATCAACTACATCAAATTATCTCAAAAAAGTTTTGCAAATTAAAATATATCGTTTACCTTTGTATCGGATTCCGATATATCGGGAAACAATATAACATATGAGAAATACGACAGCAGCATTGACGGAAGCGATCTATTACATC
Source organism: Bacteroidales bacterium (assembly GCA_024683255.1). Next base: position 1,693 of record JAIKYL010000035.1, read on the forward strand.
CTTCTTGCCTTACAAGAGCCCCTGCATGGATATGGCATCATGCAGAAGACGTCCACCATGAGTAAAGGACGTTTGATCCTTTCGGCAGGCACCTTGTACGGCGCCATTTCGAATCTTCTGGAGAAGGAATGGATTCTTCCCTGCGGGGAATCCTCCGACACGGACGGCAAAAGAAAATTGTACCAGATCACAGAAAAAGGTCAGGGAGTTCTCCTGGCCGAACTCGAGCGTCTGGAAGAACTTGTGGAAAACGGCAGAAAGAACATTAAAAAATAAACGATATGAAAACAAGCAAGATTTCCATCAACTGTTTTGTCGATTTCGACAAAGAGGAACAGTGGCTGAACGACATGGTCCAAAAAGGCTGGGCTTTCTGGCATACGAACGGAGTCATCTATCGATTCAAGGCATGCAAACCCGGAGAGTTCATCTATCAAATTGACTTTGACGAGAAGAAGAAGGAAGGTATCGATGACTATGTGGTATTTCGCAGGTCGTGCGGTGACCAGTTCGTCCATCAGTGTAAAAACAGAATCTACTGGAAGAGGGAAACGATATCCGGACCGTTCGAAGCAGAGAATAACGTTGCAGCAAAGCTGCGCCTGACAAACAAGGCCTTCAACCATCATCTGAACAGCTTCATCGGTCTCACACTCATCGCGGCTTTTGCTTTCCTTGTCTTGATGCCGCTCGGCAAGCACCTTCCTGAAAATGCCTTCTCCAGCTGGATGAGCGACTTCAGTACCGGATTGACGTACGGCATCCTCCTGGCAGAGCTGATCATTTTGCTTCCGGTGTTGAAAAAGCTCCACAAAAAGATCAATGAGCTGATCGGGCAGATCATCTAGAAAGGGCTGGGCATCCTGGTATCCAGGGAACGGACCTCCTTCCGGAGACTACTGTCAATCGGTACGATCCTGCCCTCTTTTATCGGTTATAAAAAAATTCAGTGATATGGAATTCAGAGAATTACGACGGATCAAGCAAGCCGCTACGCCTCAGGAATGCGAAGCGGTGCTCTCCGCGGCACAGCGCGGCATCCTTGCCGTCCACGGAGAGAACGGCTACCCATATGGATTTCCCGTCAATTACCTGTATCTGGACGGCAAGATCTACTTCCACTGCGCCAAAGCCGGACATAAACTGGATGCCGTTCGAGCCAATGACAAGGTGTGCTTCACGGTTCTTTCCGAACCTGTGAAAAATCCTGGGGAATGGTGGAACTGCTTTACCAGCGTCATCTGCTTCGGCCGTATCTCGGAGGTGACGGACGAGCAGGAGAAAGACCGTCTCCTGCGACAGATTGGAGCCAAATATTTCCCTGAAGGATATGACCTGGAGAAAGACATGGCCCAAAATGCCCCGAATGCGCTGATACTGGGTATCACCATTGACCACATGTCAGGAAAGCATGTAAGAGAGAAATAGTTTTAGCCGATTTATTCACATTTATCGACCTGTTTTCTTGTATAAAAGATTGATTGCCATCTGTAGACTGGACTACGAAAAGTGCAATGCCGATATTGCCACGAAGACTAATGACCAGGCCAGGAATAATCTTAAGCGTATCTAATTATGGATAGTAATTCTGACTTTGTACAATACATCATCGACCAGTGTTCGGGCGCTGGGGAGATTGCCGTCAAAAAGATGATGGGAGACTACTGCGCCTATTGCGACGG
>JAIKYL010000053.1 GCA_024683255.1 Bacteroidales bacterium
TTATGGTTCAACAGACGACAATACATCCGTAGAAGATCCCGTTTATCAGGAAGTGCACAAAGAAGATGTATTATCAGGAAACTATACCCATTATCTGCCGGTGAAGGCAGGTATATCGGCAAGGATCCCTCTCACGGAAAGGCTGAGCGTAACAACAGGCCTTCAATACGCATTATACATTTCCAAGTTCACTTATTCCCTTTCCGGGGAAAAGATGCAATATGCGCATTATCTGGGCGTTCCGGCCCGTTTGGACTGGACTTTTGCCTCCAACAGATGGCTGGATGTCTATGCCGGAGCCGGCATGGAAGTGGAAATGTGTATGGGCGCCACACTTGCAGAGAAAAAACTGATACGGGACCCCCTCTGCTTATCGCTCCTGGGCGCGGCAGGCATTCAGCTCAATCTCTCAAAGAGAATCGGCCTTTATCTGGAACCGGAACTCAGCTGGAGTGTCCCTTCAGCGAATTGGGAACTGGATAACTACCGGCGTACACATCCCCTTGTTTTCACTGTGGCTACAGGCATTAGAATTAATATAGGAAATTAAAATACTGGTTATGAAAAAGACACTCTTACTGATGCTGATCCTGGCGGTTTTTGCAGGATGCAACACGCTTGATATTCCCGGAAATATCCTGGAAGGAGAGGTTACGCATTCGGGATGCGCCTCTGCCACCAAAGCGGGCCTTGATGATGACAATCCACCTCTGATAACACTCAGGTATCACGATGGAGGTCTGCTTGTTACCTGCACCAACATGTATATGAACTGTTCCATCAAAGACAATGGGATAGGCTGTCATGTTTCCGTTGAGGGGGATGACATCCATTGCAGTTTCTATGAGAAGGACGGCCCGGTGGCCGACTGTGTCTGTCTGGTCAAGACCATGTCAACAGTAATAAACGGTCTGGAAAGCGGAAAGGAATACAATTTCTATTATGGCAGCTATAATTCAGTAAAGTTCACCTTCAATATTGGGTTAATCCAGATTATTGATCCGGAAACGCTTGATATTCATGAGGATTATATCTTAAAGACGCTGGATCTGCCTGTCAAATCCAACGAATTCATCCGGGAAGGCAACAACTTCGCCTTGAATTTATTGAATCGTGTGAATACGGATCCGGAAGTGAAAGGGAACTTTATCATTTCGCCGCTCAGCCTGCAGATCCTGCTGGGAATGCTCCTGAACGGTGCTCAGGGCCAGACGGCCGATGAGATATGCCAGGTACTGGGCTACGGTAAAGGCGAAACGGATGCCGTAAACGAGTACTGCCAGGCCATGATGCAGCAACTGCCCCAATTGGATAAGAAAACCCAGCTGTCCCTGGCCAACGCCATTGCCCTCAATCAGCAATATCAGTTGCAGGACAGTTATAAGAACACCGTCAGCCAATACTTTGATGCCGATGTGTTCAACCTGGATTTCTCTGACAAGAAAGGCTCTGCAAAGATTATCAACGAATGGTGCTCGGACCATACGAACGGGCTCATTGACGACATTAGTCCGGAGGTGACTCCGGAAATGCTGGCCATCCTCATGAATGCGCTTTATTTCAAAGGGGTATGGTCCAATCCGTTTTCCCGGGATAATACGGCTGAGGAGACATTTACCATGGAATCCGGAGAAACATTCAAGGTTCCTATGATGAAAAAACACGAAGAAGGGACCCTGTATCAGGAAAATGAAACCTTCAGTGCCGTCCGGCTGTTTTACGGGAAAGGAGCCTTCGCCATGACGCTTATCCTTCCGGCCGAAGGAAAGACGGTTTCGGATGTAACGGCCGCTTTAAACGGCGATTCCTGGAGGGAGTTTTTAATGCACCTGGAAATCTGCGACGCAGATCTGTGGGTTCCCAAATTTGAAACGAAATCCAGTATCAAGCTAAACGATATCCTTTCGGATATGGGTATGCCCAGTTCCTTCCATTCAGGGACGGCCGATTTCAAGGCCATGTCGGATTATGCCCTTTGCCTGAGTCTGGTCCAGCAGGATGCTATAATCAAGGTGGATGAAGAGGGGACCGAAGCTGCCGCGGTATCCCACGCGGGCATGATAGCTACCTGGGTCGGCCCCGGGGCAAACGTGGTCTTCCACGCAAACCGTCCCTTCCTGTATCTCATTACCGAAACCGGCAGAGGTACCATCCTGTTTGCAGGCCGATACAACGGGAAATAAAAAAAAAGCAGTAAGTTGTCTTACTGCTTGTCTATATCTATGATTTCGTATTCCAGGCTTCCCAGGCCAAGGCCGGCTGCATAGTCCAGGATGTGCAGGCCGTGCTGGCGGTCGATGCGCTGTTGGAGCGGCTTGGCATCGTCACCTGCGGAATCCACATGATTGAATACCAAATCCGTGCAAGCTTTGTCCAGGGCCACCGGATCCGTTGACGCCAGGATGCCGATGTCCTTGAGGCGCGGCTTGGCCGGATGACCGTCGCAGTCGCAGTCCACGGACATGTTGTTCATCACATTGATGTAGATGATGTTCCGGCCTTCCTGCTTGAAGTAGTCATGGACGCCCTGGGCTGCCGCCGCCATGCTCTCCAGGAAACCGTCCTGGTCGTTGGAAATCCAGCGGGTTGTGCTGCGGCCGGCCGAATGGATATAGAGCTTGCCGGAAGTGGAAGCCACTCCTATGCTCTGGTTCTTGAGCACTCCGCCGAAACCGCCCATGGCGTGTCCCTTGAAATGGGCCAGGTTCACCATGAAATCGTAGTTCTGTAGGTGTGTACCCACGATATCGAACTTGATGTGCTTGGTATCCTGAACCGGAATCTTCATATCTCCTTCGGCATCCATGATATCCACGGGCGCCACCTTTTCAAAGCCCCGTTCTGCAATGGCTCTCCGGTGGTCTTCCGTCTTGGAACGGTTGCCGCCGTAGGCCGTGTTACATTCTACCAGCGTGCCTTTCACCTCATGCACCAGATCGGCAATAAGCTCCGGCCGCAGGTAATTGCTCTCGGCCGATTCTCCCGTGGAAATCTTCACGGCAACGCGGCCGGTGGCAGGAACGCCCAGGGCCTTGTAAATGGCCACCAGGCCTTCCGGGCTGATATCGGAAGTGAAATACACCGTGGCCTTGGGAGCGGCCGGTGCAGTGATGTTGTTCTCTGTTTGGGCAGCCTGGCCCTGGCGGTTGGTGCTTCCGCAGGAAACCGCAAAGGATACCAGTGCAATAGAAATGAGGCAAATGATCTTTTTCATACGGCAAAGATAATGAAAAACATTTATTTCGGCATAAATGATTATTTTTGTATTCGATTATCCGTTATAGATAATTGGAATGATGGAAACAGAAAGAATCTTACTGCGCCCCTGGCGGGACAGCGATGCCGATACGCTTTTCAAATGGGCGTCGGACCCCGACGTGGGCCCCCGGGCCGGCTGGCCACCCCATGGGAGCGTCCAGGAGAGTCTTGAGGTTATACGGACCGTGTTCAAAGACGCAACAAACACCTGGGCCATCGAATGGAAGGAGACTGGCGAAGCCATCGGCGCCATGGGCTACGGTCCCTCCTGCGACTGTGCGCTCCCGGCCCGGGAAGGAGAGCCCATCTGCGGCTACTGGGTGGCCAAACCGTATTGGAACAGAGGCATTTGCACGGAAGCACTCCGGCTTATGATTGAGCATATCCGAAAAACTACCAACATCAAGTCCTTAATTTCGGGACACTTTGTGGATAACCACGCAAGCGGCCGCGTAATGGAAAAATGCGGTTTCCTCCCCACCGGTGAAACCGTCATTGATGAATCCCAGTACCAGGGCAAAGACCGTCCCATCCGGGTTCTTAGGCTGGAACTGTAGTTTTAATCAAGGGTAATACTTTCAATTCTCAGGCGCAGGGTCCCGGAGGGGGTCTGTGCCTCGGCAACTTCGCCCACCATCTTGCCCATTAGGGCGGCGCCGATGGGGGAATTCAGCGAGATTTTGCCTGCCTCCAGGTTCATCTCGTGGGGGCTCACTATCTGGAATATCATGCGGGTATTGGTGGAGAGGTTCGTGAATTCCACCCGGCTCAGAAGGCTGACCCTGTCTTTGGGGAGGACGTCGGGATCAATCACGCGTGAATGCTCCAGGATCTTCTGCAGGAAGCGGATACGGCTGATGGTCTTACCTTGGATGCGCCTTGCTTCACGGTATCCCGCATTGTCGCTCCGGTCTCCCTGGGCGCCCATTTCCGCAACTTCTTCCGCCACTTTGGGGTAAACCTCATCAATAAGATGATGAAGCTCGGTCACAATCTCGTCGTATTTTTGCTTTGACAGGTATTCCATGGCTAAACCTTTACTTTACATTGTAGGTATGAATGGAGAGGCCCTGGGCCGATGGCAGGTAGTTGATGCCCCACCAGCAGATCTGGAGGCACACGAAACTCATCAGCAAGACCACACAGGCGATCTTCCATTCTCCGGGTCTGGCCTTGCGCAGGTGCATATACACCAGATAGCAGAGCCAGGTGGCGGCAGCCCAGGTCTCCTTGGGATCCCAGGCCCAATAGGTGCCCCAGGCCTCCTTGGCCCACAGGGCGCCGAAAAGCATTCCGAAGGTGAGGAAGGCCAGCCCCACAAACACCAGGTTATCCGTAAGATTGATTTCCTTATCCGTGGTCTTTCCCTTCCGGATTAGCATATAGACCGCCATGATTGTAGCCGCACCCAATAGCGCATAGGAAAACATGTACACTATCACGTGCGGAGCAAACCAGGGGCTCTGCAGGGCCGGCATCAGGCTCTTGAGCCTAAGGCCGGACTTGAACCAGGTAAGCGCCAGGAACACGATGGCCAGCAGCACCACAAAGCCGATAACACGGACATACCGCTTTAGCCCGGCAGGTTTGGGTGCCATGAAAAGCATCAGGCACAAGGCGCCTGCAATCATCATGAAAATGCCGATGTACACCCATAAGATCCAAGGGTCGCGTACCAGCTGGAATACGCTGTAAGGGCTTTCGGCGCCATATTGAATGTCATAGTCGTACTGGTAGATCTTCCAGCCGTTCACTTTAAGAGGCTTGTTAACTTCCACCGTTCCCTGGACCGTTTTCCCGTCTTCCGTATAGACAGTAATATCCGATGCAAAACGTTTAGGAGTGCCGTCCTCATACTCCTCCAGTGTGAACTTATGCAATTCGATGGTCAGACCTGGTTGGTGAACCATTCCTCCCTCATCCACGGCTCTCCACTCAGGTTCTCCCGTAAAGGCCGTCAGATGCAGACTCTGCATATCGGCACTACCCAGCGTGGCGGCAACAATGGCCACCACAACACCCAAATGGTTCAGAATGAACGGGATTTCCCTGACCTTCCAGCGGATAATGTGGTTAAGCGCTGCCAGGGCCGATATGACCATCATCCAGGTCCAGATGAGCACGAAGGGCCAGAAACGCAGCATCTGGCTTAGCCAGGGCATTCCACCCGCCCGCACCTGCGGGAGCAGACCCATCAGGATGGTGAGGGACACCGAATAAACCAGGCAGGGGACCGCCGCCCCCGTATGCATCATCCACTCGAAGGCATAAATCCTTTGGCGTAAAGCGTACATCACGCCCACCGTGGAGAGCAGCAGAACCAGCACAATCCAGTTCACCGGAGAGGCAAAGAGCTCCCACCGGATGGGCCCCACGGCCAGCTGCAGCAGCACTCCCGTAAAAAGAAGGCCTCCTCCAATGAGGAAGCCCTCCTTCATATGCCAAGGTTTAACCCACATACATCTTTATTGTCTGCTTTTCACAAAAATATGGATTCTTTCCCGGATTTCCAAACCTCTTTTTAGTATCTTTGCATTTCAAAACGTTCTATCTATGAGAAGGATCATTCTGGTATTGACGGCACTCCTCGCCATCGGTTGCGGAAAAAAGGCCGACAGTCTTCGCAACGGGGACCTCATTTTTGTGGGTCTCCCCGCGGATTATGAAGTAGAATCCGAATCTATGGATGCAGCCATCTCATCGGCCACAGGCGAAGAAGGATGGTTGAATCTGATTCACGTAGCCATTGCCGAGGTAAAGGCCGACAGCGTATGGATTATTGACGCTACTATCGCGCACGGAGTTGACCGGCACCCGCTGGATACCTTCCTGAGAGATTTTACACTTAAAGACGGCAGCTATCCGGAGTTTATCGTCAAACGCGTCAAAGACCTTGATGCCGATGCCGCCGTGGAAAGAGCCAAGACCTTCTGCGGCAGGGGATACGATGTCAGCTTCCTGCCGGATAATGAGGAATTATACTGCTCGGAGCTGGTGCAGGCATCCTATCTGGATGCCGATGGAAAGCCCGTATTCCAGAGTGAGCCGATGAACTGGCTGACCCCGGACGGAACCATGCCGCCCTATTGGGAATGGCTTTTCGGTCAGCTTGGGATGGATGTACCGCAGGGCGTTCCAGGTACAAACCCGCAGAGGATGTCCGAATCCAAGCTTCTGGTTGAGGTGCACTCAGTATTGGAATAATGCTTACTTTTATTTAATTTTGGCCTTTGAAGTGATTTTCACTTCTTGTTAGTTAGTATTCACATTGTATTTAACAATGTCTTCACAAAACACCTATGAACCTCCTGTGACGGAGGTTATTGAGCTTATGCAAGAGGGCATAGTCTGCGCCAGCGGGGAAGGGGAAGTCCCGGATATGGAACACGGCTGGGATATGGAATTTGGAATGGAGCCGCCGTTATTTAACCCACCGTTTGCAATATGAAACACATCGTTACAAATATCAAAATGACGGCCTGTGCGGCCGTACTGCTGAGCAGCTGCCAGCAACAGATATCCACGCCCGAGGTAAAGGAGGGCGTCTTTATGACCATACAGGCTTCCGTAGCCGCTCCGCCGGAGACAAAGACTCTCTACGAATACGACACTGACGACAAGGTGCTGAAAGGGTACTGGGATTCGGAGGAAGCCATTACGGTGGTCTCTTTCGGCCAGAACGGCATCACGGCCGTGGACGAGTTCTTTTCTACAGGGGAGGCGGGCCGCAAGAAGGCGGAGTTCTCAGGAACCTGGACAGGAAACGAGGGAGATAAGATCATCTGCCTGTATCCGTCTATGGACTCGTACGCGGGCAATTCCATCTTCGACGCTGTGCGGGTGGGTTCTCCGACCATTTATATGAGAAACCTTTCGACCGCATCGGGTGCCCTGCAGCACGACAATCCAGGTTCTATCTCCGACGTAGATCTGATGCTGGGCGAGGTGGTAATCGACGGCGACGTTGCCCACGTGTTCCTGGAGCACCAGTTTGCCGTGTTCCGTATTGAAGTGACACTCAGGAACTTTCCGTACGAAGCGCCTCCCGGTTCTCCTTTCGACCAGGCTAGGGTCAACTCCATCCGCATCAGGTGCGTGGATCCCGAATCGGACGAAGAAGAAGAGTGGGGTGTGAACGGAGATCCGGTCTTCGTCCGGTTCTCCGGCATTGATGTGACCACCGAAAGCTACACGGGGACGCCCTTCACAATCGAGAGAGGACCGCAGGACTTTTACCTGCTCGATAGCGGCAATAACAGCGATCTCACGTTAATGGATGAGGACGTGGTTGAAAAGACCTTCTTTGTGCCGGTCCGTTTCGACAAGGACCTGGAAGTGGGTTATGAGCTGTGCTTCCAGTTTGGCGGCAACTATTACGACGATGAGGAGGAACGCCGGAATTCGGTCACCGTGTTCCCCGGCTGCGATATGCGGAAAACCATCACGAGCAAACTCCCGCTGGAAAACGGCAAGATTTACGGCTTCAAGGTAACCATATAGATTACTTGCCGATGCAGGAAATAGTACAATTTCGTATTATATTGTAAATCAACGATATAACAAAAATACGATTTCAAGTTTGTCCCCGAATTGTCCCCATAATTTTTATGCTTTCAAGAAATTTCATCTTTTTTCATCGCCACGGGGACAAATGAAAAAAGGTGCGACCAAGCATTGCAGCATGGCCGCACCGGGTGTTAACAATAGAAGTCTGGCATCAGACCTCCGGATGCTAAGGTACGAATAATCTTCGAGAAGCTCTGCTGGTACCAGCCGGGATAGATATGAAAGCAAGTCACCGAAAATGTGTAACTTTGCTTCGATAAATCGGAATTTATAGAGGAGCTAAAATGGTTAACTACGGATTGAAGGATAAAGTTGCCCTGATTACTGGTGCTAATAATCCACAGGGCATTGGAGCAACTACGGCATTAACTTTTGCTCGCGAAGGGGCAAAGGTG
>JAIKYL010000164.1 GCA_024683255.1 Bacteroidales bacterium
TGGAAGATTGCCATCGAGCTGCGTTCCCGTTATCCGGAGATGGTCTTTTTTGCCGATCCCTCCCACATGGCCGGAGACCGGAAATACCTCCAGGAACTGTCCCAGCGGGCCATGGACCTGGGTCTGGACGGGCTGATGGTGGAGAGCCACTGCAACCCCGCCTGCGCCCTGTCCGATGCCAAACAGCAGCTCACCCCGCAAGGGCTTCAAACGCTGCTGGAAAGTCTCACAATCCGTGAAAACACTTCCGACAGCAAAGAATATAGGGAAGGCATCGACCAGCTCCGTGCCCAGATTGACGTCTTGGACGAGAACCTGCTATGGCTCCTGAAGTCCCGTATGGACGTGAGCCGCAAGATCGGCCAGAACAAGAAGGAACACAACGTGGCCATCCTGCAGATGACCCGCTGGGAATCCCTGCTGGCCGATATGGTGGAGAAAGGGCGGACCTACGGACTGTCCGAGGAAGCCATCCGCACCATCATGAACGCCATCCACGATGAATCCGTGAGAGTTCAGAACGAAGTTTTAGCAGCAGACAAAAAGCAGTAACTCCTGCTGGTTTCATTCACGGGCCACAGCAAAAATCCGTTGATTGTGAGCGGTTTGTTTGGTGTGGCCATGTTTTTTTGTATATTTGTACAAATTGATATTGATTCTCTATGCTTAAAAAACTAAGAGTTGTCCTAGCCCTGGTGTTCTGGGTGGGAATCACGCTTCTCCTTTTGGACTTTAGCGGAGCGCTGCACCACTGGCTGGGATGGATGGCCAAGCTGCAGTTTCTCCCCGCTGTGCTGGCCCTGAATGTGGGAGTTATCGTTTTTCTGGTACTTCTCACACTCATTTTCGGCCGGGTTTATTGCTCGGTTCTCTGTCCCCTGGGCGTGTTCCAGGATGCAGTCTCGCACCTGGGAACCCGCAAGAGCAAAGCACCGTACAAATACAGGAAAGAGCTCAAGTGGCTCCGTTACGGCGTATGGGTGCTGTTTGTGATTGCGCTCATTTTGGGGGTGCAGGTCTTTGTGGCCATTCTGGCGCCGTACAGCGCCTATGGCCGCATGGTGCAGAACCTGCTGCAGCCGCTGTACCTGTGGGGTAACAACCTCTTTGCCACCCTGGCCGAGAGGGCCGGAAGCTATGCTTTCTACCCGCGTGAGGTCTGGATGCGGAGTTTGCCCACCTTTATCATTGCGGCGGTAACGCTGGTGGTCATTGTGGTGCTCTCCTTCAAGGGCGGCCGCACTTATTGCAACAGCATCTGCCCGGTGGGTACCACCCTCAGTTTCCTGTCCCGTTTTGCCGCTTTCCGCCCCGTCATCGACACGGAAAAATGCAAGAAGTGCAAATCCTGCGAGATCCATTGCAAGGCCCAGTGCATCAGCATCGGCAAAGAGGAGCAGAAGATAGACTACAGCCGCTGCGTGGACTGCTTCAACTGCCTGGACACCTGCAAGTTCGGCGGACTAAAGTACCGCTATGTATGGGGAAAGTCCAAAAAATCGGCCCCCAAAGAGGATGACAAGGGCCGCAGGGCTTTCATGACCGGCACCGCCATCGCCGTTGGTTCCGCCGCCCTCAAGGGCATCGAGGCCCGGGCGCAGGAGGCCGACAAGAAGGTGGATGGCGGCTTTGCCGATGTGTTGCCCAAGCAGGCTCCCAAGCGGGAAACGCCCATCACGCCCCCGGGCAGCTTTGGCGCCAGGAACTTCTACCGCCGCTGCACCGCCTGCCAGCTATGCGTGGCCGAATGCCCCAATAATGTGCTTCGTCCTTCCGGCAGGCTGGAACACCTGATGCAGCCGGAGATGAGCTTCGAGAAAGGCTACTGCCGGCCGGAATGCACCCGCTGCGGCGAACTTTGCCCCGCCGGCGCCATCCTGCCCATCTCCAAAGAGGTCAAGACCAACTTCCATCTGGGAACGGCCGGCGTGGATGTAACCCTTTGCCTGGAGGCTACCGGAAAGAGCTCGTGCGGCAAGTGCGCACAGGCCTGCCCCACGGGTGCCATCATGATGGTGGCCGATGGGGAACACAGGCGCCCCGTCGTAGCCGAAGAGGTTTGCATCGGCTGTGGCAAATGCGAATATCTGTGCCCTGTGAGGCCCATCAGCGCCATTACGGTTAACGGAAAGGAGGTACACGTATGAAAAGAAGAGACTTTATCAAGATAAGCGGCGCAGCGGCACTGGCCGCCGCCTGTGCTCCCAAGGGTTCCCAAGGGGCCAAAGTGAGCGACGAAGGTCCGGGAGAGATGGTCTACAGGACCAATCCCAACAACGGGGATAAGGTTTCCCTGCTGGGCTTCGGCTGCATGCGCTGGCCCATGGTACGCAATGCCGAAGGCCGGAGTGAAATTGACCAGGAGGCCGTGAACGAGATGGTGGATTATGCCATTGAACATGGCATCAATTACTTTGACACCTCCCCCGCATACCTGCAGGGACAGAGCGAGAAGGCGGCGGGTATTGCCCTCAGCCGTCATCCCAGGGAGAAGTATTATATTGCCACCAAGCTCTCCAACTTCAACAATCAGACTCCGGAGGCGTCCATAAAAATGTATCAGGACTCCTTTGTGCAGCTCAAGACGGACTACTTCGACTACTATCTCCTGCACGCCATCGGCAGCGGCGGCGTGGAAGCCTTCCGCCAGCGCTACGTGCAGAACGGGATGATGGAGTTCCTGAACAAGGAGAGGGAGGCGGGCCGCATCCGCAACCTGGGCTTCTCTTTCCACGGCAGTCCTTCGGAGTTCGACCAGCTCATCGGCCTGCACGACAGCGGGGAATACCATTTTGACTTCGTCCAGATAGAGATGAATTATGTGGACTGGAACCATGCCGACGGCCGGCGCAACGCCAACGCCTCGTACCTGTATGAGGAGCTGGACAAGCGGGGCATTCCCATCGTGATCATGGAGCCCCTGCTGGGCGGCCGCCTGGCCAATGTGCCGGAATCCATCTCCCACCAGATGAAACAGCGTGAGCCGGACAAGAGCGTAGCTTCCTGGGCCTTCCGCTTCTGCGGTTCACACGAGCGTGTCCTCTGCACCCTTTCCGGCATGACCAATATGGATCCGCTGAGGGAGAACGTCCAGACCTTCACGCACTTCCGGCCGATGTCGGAAGAAGAGCTGGAATTCATGGAAGAAATGGCCATCCAGATGACGGAATATCCCATGATCAACTGCACGGACTGCAAATACTGCATGCCGTGCCCTTGGGGAATTGACATTCCGGGAACCTTCCAGCACTACAACCGCTGTATCACGGAAGGAACCTACGCCCAGTCAAAGGAGCAGAAGAACTACCGGAAGCTCAAACGGGCGTACCTGGTGAGTTACGACCGTGCGGTTGCCACAGTGCGTCAGGCCGATCACTGCATTGCCTGCGGCGAATGCCTGAGCCACTGCCCGCAAAGCATTCCCATCCCGGCCCAACTGAACCGGATTGCCAAATACATCGAGAGCCTGAAACAGGATACCCTTTAGATCTTAACAACGGTTTCCCGCCAACTTGTACCGCCGTATTCCAATAGGGCGGTATATTTTCCAGGTGCCAGGCCGGAGATATCCAGCACGGCCGGCTGGAAGACGCCGGCAGAGAATTCGGCCGATAAGACTTTGCTGCCCGTTCCGGAATACAGCGTTATCTTAAGCGGCTGCTCCTCCAGGGAATCCGGCCAGAAAGTCACTTCCGTAGAAGCCGGGACGGGATACACGTCCATGGACTTGGAAGAAGTGCGGACAGCCACCCGGAAGCTTTGGGAGACACTCTCTCCCAGCCCGTCCGTTGCGGTAAGGGTAACAGTGGCAACGCCGCTTCCTACCGGGACCATTTCTATGACGGAGGAGGAGTTCACGTTCACCTTCAGCACCATGGAGTTGGAACTCTTGGCCTGCAGGGTGAGGGTTTCCCCGTCCTGGTCCAGGAAAGGAGAGGAGAAAGATTCCGACTTCTGGAGAATCCGGTCTCCTAACTGGTTGATGATTATCGGAGGATGATTGGGTAAAATGGTATAATCCAGGACGGCATCGGCCGAAAGACCCGTCTTATCCGTGGCGGTGAAAACGGCCTTATAGGTGCCTGCGGGGGCATTTCGGCCCACAATGACAGCCAGCCCGCTTTCCGGATTGAAAGTAAGGGCGGTCGACCCTGGAGTGCAACTGATGGTAATCTCATCAAAATTGGGATCCGAGGCCGATACCGATACCGTAACACTCTCGTGCGCTTTTAAGGTGACTGCGCTCTTTGAGAGGTTTATCACCGGAGGAAGGGGTGTGCCCGGATCCAGTTTTCCCATTACTTCAAAACCTTTCTTGAAAAGGGAAACGGCATCCAGTTTCCGGCCGATGGGCTTGGCTCCGCCCACAGTCTTTCCCAGACCGCCCAGGATAATCTCCCGGCAAGTTTCCTGGGTGAAACCCGGACCGCCGAAGTAGGAGACAACCAGTGCGGCCACGCCAGTAGCATGCGGACTGGCCATAGAAGTTCCCGCCCAGCCGGCACCCGCATATCCGCTGGAGTTGGTGGTGGTGGGAACCGTGCTCCAGATACTGTTGCCGGCATTTCTCCCATCTCCGCCCGGAGCGGCAATGTCTACATAACGCCCATAATTGGAATAGGAAGCCCGTGTTCCGTCAAGTCCAAAAGCTCCTACGGATATTACCGGGTCATAGTCCGATATGATATCGTAATCAATATCCTCGTTTCCGGAAGCAAAAAACACCAAGCCTCCCTTCATGGGAGAATCCGACAGCTGGTTCCCCTTGTTGTCGCAGCCGGCATATTTGATAAAATAATCAATAGCAGCCTTTCCTGCCCGGCTCAGTGACATGCCTTTATAAGCAATAAGCTCTTCCTCGGAAACAACGCCGTCTTCATCTCCGTCCAGACATCCGTCGGCATAGTATCCCCAGCTATTGTTGCTTAAGACGGCGCCGTGGTCTGCCCCCCATTTGACGGCGGCCCAGGTTTCGTCGTCCCCGGCCCCATCATCCCCTTCAAAAATCTCGCAGGACATGATGCGGACACCCGGGATGCCGGCTACCGCATCTCCGCCGGCAATACCTGCAACCCCTTCCCCGTTGTTACTCACGGCGCCAATGATGCCCGCCACGTGGGTTCCATGGCCATCCGGAGTAACATTGTAAGTATTCCGCACAAAATTGAACCCGGACCGGCCGGAAGCGTCCCGCCACATATTGTCCACGAGGTCCGGATGCTCGTACCAGACTCCGCCGTCCACCACGCTCACAATCACACTGCTCCGTCCCTTGGTGTATTGTCCCCACACCTGATCCACATTAATATCGGCATCTTCATATTTGCCGTTCACAAAGTGCCACTGGCGGGAGAAAAGCGGGTCATTGAAGCCGCTCCGGCGTACTTTCCGAACCGGCGTTACCGACACCACACCCGGCACGGCCGATAAACCGGTCTGGGCCTTGGTAAGGGATGTCGACTGGGAAAACTCCGCCCTGTAGAAACGGTGAAGTCCTTCCCGGCGGGTACGCGGCTCAAACTCTCCCGCATCCGGGAAAACCCGCCGCAAACCCACGATGCCCAGCTCTTCCAACGCGGAATTGAGCGGGGCCGATTTGGTCACCAGAGAGCCAGCCTCCAGGTCTTCTTCGATGAGGGCGATCATGGCGTCGTCAAACTCCACAACGGCCTTCCGGGGACTGACAATAGGTGAAACAGGCTCCGTATTTACCGGAGCCTGTTCTTTGCTTAATTCCGCAGTGCAGGCGACAGCCAACAGGGCTGCCAGCAGGCACTTAGCGAAGCTTCTTGTAACCGTAACGGGCTTCATCGGCCAGTTCGATCTCGATGCGCATGAGACGGTTGTACTTGCAGATACGGTCCGTGCGGCTGAGGGAACCGGTCTTGATCTGGCCGCTGTTGGTGGCCACGGCAATATCGGCAATGGTGGTGTCCTCAGTCTCACCGGAACGGTGGCTGGTAACGGTGGTGTAACCGTGACGGTGGGCCATCTCAATGGCGTCCAGGGTCTCCGTGAGGGAGCCGATCTGGTTCACCTTGATGAGGATGGAGTTACCGGCACCCATCTCGATACCCTTCTGCAGGTACTTAACGTTGGTAACAAACAGGTCGTCACCCACCAGCTGGCAGCGGTCGCCGATGGCCTTGGTGAGCTTCACCCAGCCTTCCCAGTCTTCCTCGGACAGGCCGTCCTCGATGGAGTCGATGGGGTACTTGGTGATGAGCTGCTTGAGGTAGTTGATCTGCTGCTCGGTGGTGAGCTTGCGGCCGCGAGGGTCTTTCTTCTTACCGTCCTTGAGCTGCTTGTAGTCATAGTAGAACTTGCCGTCCTCGCCCTTGAAGCAGAACTCGGAAGCAGCGCAGTCCATGGCAATCTTCACATCCTTGCCGGGCTCGTAACCAGCGTCCTTGATGGCCTGGATAATGCAGTCCAGAGCGTCATCAATGCCCTTGAGCTTGGGAGCGAAACCGCCTTCGTCACCCACAGCAGTGGAAAGGCCGCGGCCCTTGAGCACCTTCTGGAGAGCGTGGAAGACCTCTGCGCCCATGCGGACAGCCTCAGCCTCGCTGTTGGCGCCCACGGGACGGATCATGAATTCCTGGAAAGCGATGGGAGCATCACTGTGAGCACCGCCGTTGATGATGTTCATCATGGGAACCGGCAGTACATAGGCGTTGGTGCCGCCCAGGTAGCGGTACAGCGGGAGACCCAGTTCGGCAGCGGCAGCCTTGGCAACGGCCAGGGAAACGCCCAGGATGGCGTTGGCGCCCAGCTTGCTCTTGGTGGGAGTGCCGTCCAGCTCGATCATGGCCTTGTCGATGGCACGCTGCTGCGTGGCATCCATGCCGATGATTTCGGGAGCGATCACCTTGTTCACATTGTCAACGGCCTTGAGAACACCCTTGCCGCAATAGCGCTTTTTGTCGCCATCACGAAGCTCCAGGGCCTCGTTCTCACCGGTGGAAGCGCCGGAAGGAACGGCAGCAACACCAACAAAACCGGAATCAAGGGTAACTTCTACTTCGATGGTAGGATTTCCACGGGAATCAAGGATTTCTCTACCGAAAACGGATACAATCTGCATAATTTTATAGAATTAAAGTTGATTTGCCTTTAAAATCGACGCAAATTTACGAAAATATTGTCAATTTTCCTACTTTGAACCAACCAAAGCCCGAACGGCCGCGGCGGCCTTGGGATAACCCATTTCTTCGGCCCTGTAGAAGTAGGTGAGAGCCTGCTGGAAGTTGTCCCGGAGCGCATACCAGACGCCACGGGAATAGACCGCGGCGGCGCTTTCCCCGGCCTTATCCAGGAAGGTTTTGGCGCCCAGGGTATCATTGGCCTGCATCCTGGCATTGGCCCGGTTCAGATTCACGGTTTCGTCATTGGGGAAGTATTTCACCGCCGTCTCGTACACCTTGTTGAAAGTGGCCGATCCGGGTTCGTAGGCTTTGGAAGCGGCAAAAAACTCGCTCTTGCTAAGGGCCGACGGGTTCTGCTCCATGGTCTCCAGCAGCGCCTGGGCCGGTGCATACCTGGAAGCGTCCACCTCCGGCTGCACAAAAGCGAAATCGGCCTTAAAAGAGTTTGTGCCCTGGGAAGAACTGGGCTTCCGCTGCGGCTGAGGCTGCGAACTCTGCGTCTGCGGATTACTGGAAGTACTGGTAGAAACGGCAGTGCTACCGCATGCACAGGCAACTATACCCGCCAAAAACAATCCAACCAAACCTTTAATCTTCATAATACATCTCTTTTATCGTTCAAAGATACACCAAATGCTAAATTATACAAAATTTTGAGCGAAGCGAACGGCGACTTCTGTCGACGAGTCCCTCCCCCGAGGGGGGGATTTAGGGAGAGGGTAACGTGGAGAGGGGAGAAAAAAAAGAGCCCTGGCATCTGATGATGTCAGGGCTCTCGAAAAACCGCGGCGAATTACTCTCCCAACTGGTAGGTCAGTACCATCATCGCGGGTGAGCTTAACTTCTCTGTTCGGAATGGGAAGAGGTGGTTCCTCACCGCTATAGCCACGGCAATATGTTACTTGAGAGAATATTTCAAGGAAACTCTGGATAGATTCTTCGCTTTTTCAATTTGCGTTATTTTTCTCTACAAGAGAAAGTCTTTCGGGCAATTAGTACAGGTCTGCTGAGGCCGTCACCGACCTTACACATCCTGCCTATCAACGTGGTAGTCTCCCACGACCCTCAAGGGA
>JAIKYL010000185.1 GCA_024683255.1 Bacteroidales bacterium
AGGATTTCCACCACATCCACCAAAGCCATGCAGTACCAGCCCAGGGCACGGCCCCAGGCGTGGTCGCTCTGCCCGGTTTCCGGATTGCACCAGAACATCTGGTGTGAAGAATCCCAGGCGTGGCGCAGAAGGCCGGTCTCCGCATCGTAGGTATGGTTGTACACCGTGGTGAACTGGTGCACGATATCTCCGTAATTCCGCTCCTGCTGCAGGCTGTCCGCCACAAAGCGGCGGGTGTATTCGGCATAGAAGGGCTGTGCCATATACAGGCCGTCCAGCCACATCTGGTCCGGATATACCTGCTTGTGCCAGAAACCACCTTCCGGGGTGCGGGGCTGGTCCTGGAGCTGGCTGTAAAGGGAATCCATCGCCGCGCGGTATTTCTCCTTCCCGCCCAAGTCGTACAGGCGGAAAAGGGTGCGGCCGGGGCAGATATGGTCCGTGGAGAAATTGGATTTCTTATACTTATAGATGACGCCATCCTCGCCGATAATGGCGTTGTACCAGGCATCAACGTAATCCAGCAGATCCTCTCCGCCATACGTGTCATAAACATCCAGGATAGCCTTGAGTTCCAGGCCGGTGGTATAATTCCACTTGAGGTTGCCCTCCTGGCCGTCTATGTAGGATGCCTCCGGGCAGCGGGCCATCTCCGAACGCACCACCTTCTGGGAAAGCGGAGTCCCGGCCGAGCAGGCGGCCAGGGCAAAAACACTTAATAGTAATAATTTACGCATTATCTGTTGTTATAGGGGTCCCAGACGATACCGTCCTGCTGCTGAAACATAACCTTTTCGAAACTATAGTCCTCCAACTCCTTCTGGGAGAGGGTATGGGCCCATTCCACGCGGGGTCCGCGGGCACCGGGGCCGTAGCTGCCGTATTCGGCATAGAAAGAATTCTCTTTAGTATTAGGCTTGCCTTCCTTCTCCCAGTCGTGCCATCCCTCCGGACGGATGTGGGAACCCAGTTCACAGTTGATAAACACGGTTTTGGCAAAAGCGCCCCACGGGCGGCCCAGATAGCATTTGGTCACCCCTTCCGCCGCAGTGAGCTTACAATCCTTGAACACATAGCCGTAACGCTGCCCTTCCAGGGTGGAGGCCGCCGTGACATAACTGTCTTTCTTGCTGTGGATGGTGCAGTTCTGGAAATAGGCGATGGAAGGGCCGAAAATGAAGTCCGTAGTCCCCTCTATGTAGCAGTCCTTGTAATAGTTGCGCTTGATGCCGCCTTCCTTTCCAAAGCGGCCGTAGGTGTACAGGGTGTCCTGGTTGCCCAGGAAACGGCAGCGGTTGAAGAAGAGGAAATCCCCGTCCGTGAACACGGCCACGGCCTGGCCGATCTCCTTCCCCTCCCCGGCGGTATTCTCAAAAGTGAGGTCCTCGAAGGTGATATAGCTGGCGTGGATATAGATGGACGCGCTGCCGGAAGTACCCATCGTGAAATCCCGGCCGGGCCAGAACTTCTGGGCGTACTTGTCATAGGTGAGAATGGTGTTTTCCGCATCCTCTCCCTTGAAATGGACGCGGAATTTGGTGTGCGGGATGGTCACTTCCTCCTTGTAGACACCCTTCCGGATAAGGATTCGGGTGATTTCCTGGTGGCTGTAGTCCGGGATGGCGTTCACCGCCTCCTGGACGGTCATATAGTCCCCGTGTCCATCGACCGATACCACGATATCATAATGCAGCAGATGCTTTGCAAGTTCCGGAAGCTGCGTGCGGATGCGTTCGCACACCATCTCCGTCACCTTGCGGGCGCCGGCGGCCACGGTATGGGTATTGTCGTCCTTTCCCGTGGAAATCATGAAATAGCGCCGTGAAGCGGCGTCTCCCAGTGCTTCCAGCCAATTGAGGCTGGCCGTAGTGATATCCAGCAGCGGAATGCCGAACTCCTCCGCCACCTGCTTCATCGCCTCCGGATAGTCCGTATGGCAGTTGCGGTCCAGGACGCCGTCCTTGAACCAGCGGCGGGCAACAGGAGTGAGCAGTACCGGATGGGCACCTTTGTCCAGGGCCGTCCGTACAAACAGGCGCAGATTCTCCTGGTAGGCGCCATAAGCGGGGGCATAACGGGCAGGGTCATCGGCCTTGGCATCGTTGTGGCCGAACTGGATGAACACATAATCCCCGGCCTGGAGACCGGCCTTCACCTTGTCCCAGAGGCCAAGGTCGATGAAACTTTTGGTACTGCGGCCGTTCTGGGCATAATTGATGACGTTTACCTGGCTGGGATCCAGGAAATTCTGGAGCATCATTCCCCAGCCACGTTCCTCTCCGGCTTTGGGAAGGTCTTTTTCCGCCATGGTGCTGTCCCCCATCAGGTGGACGGTGGTAAAGGAGCTGGCTACAAGCCAGACAAGGACCAGATAAAGGATTCTTTTCATTACAGCTGCTCTCCGTTTACAAAGACATTATCATAAGCAATAGGGGCCGCATAGTGCACTTCCACGCCCTTCCGGGCCGTAAAGCGGCAGTCCTTGAATGAGACGCCGGCAAGCGGGAGCTCCGGCAGTCCGTTCACAAAGATGGCCTGCCCGGCCCCGGCACAAACGATGTCCGAGAATTGGAAATCCCGGAATTCAGGCGTGGTCTCATCCACGGGCACGACCTCTTCTTCCTTGGCATCGGCCCTTTCGGTAGAGGCCACACCCGCATAATATAAGTTGAAGGTAACGGCCTCGGCCACTATGTCCTTCATATAAATATGGTCGAACCGAATGTTTCTCACCACGCCGCCGCGGCCCCTGGCGCTCTTGAAGCGCAGGCCCACGTCCGTTCCCAGGAAACGGCAGCCGCTAACCCACATATTCTCCACACCGCCGCTCATTTCGCTGCCAATTACCACGCCGCCGTGGCCATGGTACACGGTGCAGTCCGTAATGGTGATGTTCCTGCACGGAATACCGTGGCGGCGGCCGTCCTCGTCCTTGCCCGACTTGATGCATATGGCGTCGTCCCCCACATCGAAACTGGAGCCAGTTACCAGCACATTCTCGCAGGCATCTATATCAATGCCGTCCCCGTTGGTGGAATAATGCGGATTACGCACCGTTATATTCCTTACAGTGAGATGCTTGCACCAGAGCGGGTGGATATTCCAGCAGGGAGAATTCTGGAAGGTGACACCCTCCAGCAGCACCCGTTCGCAATTGCGGAAGCTGACCAGCACGGGGCGTAAGAAAGTCTTAATCTCGTTTTCGTCCAGGGAAGGGTCCGGATAATTCAGCGAACCGGCAGTGGCCCGGGCCTTGGCATATCCTTCGTCCGGGAACCAGGTCTTTCCGTCATCCGACAGAACGCCGCCCCGCTTGACGATGGTTTTCCAAAGGTCATCCCCCACCTTGCGCTTCTTCACTTCCCGCCAGGCATCCCCGCTGCCGTCAATGATGCCTTCTCCGGTAATGGCAATGTCCGTCTCCCCTTCCGCGTGGATGGGAGAAAGGCAGCGGCGTACATCCAGTCCTTCAAAGTTTGTGTCTATGATGGGATACAGGTCCTGATCCGTGGAGAAAACGATGACGGCGTCCTTGTCCAGGTGCAGGTTGATGTGACTCTTAAGGCCGATGGGACCGGTGAACCAGATACCTGCAGGCACTTCCAGCGTTCCGCCGCCCTTTGAGGACAGACGGCCGATGGCGGCGGCGAAGGCCTCCGTATTGAGGGTAACGCCATCCCCCACTCCGCCGAAATCTGTGAGCGAGACACTGCGACCGGGTATGGAAGGCAGCTGCACCTTGGGCAGGTCCAACGTGGCCGAATGGCCTGCACAGGCCGTTTCAAAAGCTAAAACAGCTGCGGAAAGGAATACTCTGAAAACGTTCATTGGCTCTTGGGCATAGTGTTACGTCTGCAAATATACTATTAATTTTTGAATTTCCGTTACCGTGCACGGAAAATTTATCAACTATGTTATAAACGGGCTGTACAAAGCGATGGGAGGCCTCCGTGTCCGGGCACGAAAAAGATTTGGAAGGGATTGTTTTTCTTTGTATTTTTGCCGATGGTATGACAGAGAAAGCAACCATCAACGACATCGCCCGCCTCACCGGCCTTTCAAAAGGAACGGTGGACAGGGTGCTGCATAACCGGGGAGAGGTTTCCCGGAAAAGCTACCAGAAGGTAATGGACGTCATCAAGGAGCTTGGGTATGAACCCAATCT
>JAIKYL010000232.1 GCA_024683255.1 Bacteroidales bacterium
TGCGCCCCATGACGGCCGATCTGCTGGTGAACGGCATTAACATCGCCGCCTCCATCTGCCTTTCGCTGGTGCTGGGCTTCCCCGGCATTGCCCTGGGTACGGTCCTGGCCCAGTGGAGCGGCTTCGCGTACTGCCTGGTGATCGCCCGTCGGCGCTATGGATACTCAATTGCCTTAAAATCAATGATTTGCCCTTCTGTCCCTGTGATTGCAAACACAGGGACGAAAACGGAAGCGACTGAGACAAAGGACTTTGGCTCCGGCAGCTTCTTCCGGCTGAACCGGGACCTGTTCCTGCGGAGCCTGGGGATGATTGCGGTGTATATCGGCTTTACCATCATCAGCGCCCGCTACGGTGACACCCTGCTGGCGGTGAGTGCCATCCTCATGAAGCTGCTCATGTTCTTCAGCTACTTCTCCGACGGTTTTGCCTATGCCGGCGAAGCGCTTACGGGCCGATTCATTGGCGAAGGCTCGCGGGAAGGCGTACGGGCAACTGTCCGCGGCACCTTCCTCTGGGGGTTGGGCGTGGCGGCGCTGTTCATGCTGGCGTACGGAGCGGGCGGCGTGCCCATCCTGCATCTGATGACGGACGATGCCTCCGTGGTGGAAGCCGGCCGGGAATTCCTGCCCTGGCTGCTGCTGATGCCACTCATCGGCTGTCCGGCCTTTATCTGGGACGGTATCTTCATAGGTGCAACGGCCTCCAAGGATCTCCGAAATAGCACCCTACTGTGCGCCGTGGGTTTCTTTGCCGTCTGGTTTGCCGGAGTGAGTTTCATGAAAACGCCGGAAGCCGCCATTCATCTGCTCATGGCGGCCTACTTCGTGCACCTGGCCATCCGGGCGCTGTATCTTACCCTGCGCTGGCCTTCTTACCAGTACTGATAGAAAAGCGCTATGGATTCCATGCCGGCAAAGAGCTGGCGGAGGAGATAGCTCTCGTTGGGAGAGTGGATGGTGTCCCTTTCCAGGCCGAAGCCCATGAGGAGCGGATCCACGTTAAGGATTTGCTGCATATCGGCCAGGATGGCGATGGAACCGCCGCCGCGGGCCGGAACGGGCTCCATGCCATAGACTTCCGTCATGGCGCGGGAAGCCGCCTTGAAAGCCGGGGAACTTAGCGGGATGAGGAAACCGTTGCCGCCCTCGCAGGGACTCACGGATACCTTCACGTACGGCGGGGCAATGGCCAGGAAGTGCTTGGTGAACAGCTCCGTAATCTCTTCCGCCTTCTGGTTGGGCACCAGGCGCATGGACACCTTGGCGTGGGCCGTGGAAGGCAGGACCGTCTTAGCCCCCGTGCCGGTGTAACCGCCCCAGATGCCGCAGACGTCCAGGCTGGGCCGGATGGCCGTGCGCTCAATGGTGGTGTACCCCTTTTCTCCCTTTACCTCGTTGATGTCCAGGAAGTGCTTATACTCTTCCATGTCAAACGGGGCGCGGTTCAGGAGCGCCCGGTCTTCGGCCGATAACTCCACAACCGAATCGTAGAAGCCGGGGACGGTGATGCGCCCATCGGCATCCAGCAGGGAGGCTATCATGCTGCACAGCACGTTGATGGGGTTGGCCACGGCACCGCCGTAATGGCCGGAGTGGAGGTCCTTGTTGGGACCTGTGACAGTCACTTCCAGATAGGCCAGGCCGCGCATGCCGCAGTTGATGGACGGCACTTTCTCGCTGATCATGGTGGTATCGGAAACCAGAATCACATCGGCCTTGAGAAGATCCTTGTGCTCACGGACCCAGGCGGGAAGCGAGCCGCTGCCGATTTCTTCCTCTCCTTCGAAGATGAACTTTACGTTGTGCCTGAGCAGGCCCTTCCGGAGGAGGAACTCGAAGGCCTTCAAGTGCATGAAGAGCTGACCTTTGTCGTCGTTGGCTCCGCGGGCGTAAATGGCCTCCTCCCCGGTGGACGGATCCGGGGCAATCACCGGCTCAAAGGGGTCCGTACGCCATTTCTCCAGCGGCTCCGGCGGCTGAACATCGTAGTGGCCATACACCAGGACGGTCTTTTCCGCCCCCTGGTTGTACTGGCCGAAGACCACAGGATGACCGGCAGTTTCATATACGGCAGCCTCCTGGGCGCCTGCCTCCTTCAGCAGCTCCACCAGACGGTTGGCGCAGCGGTACATATCGGCCTTGTGCTCCGGCTTGGCGCTCACGGACGGAATGCGCAGCAGGGAAAACAGTTCCTCAAAGAACCGTTCCTTATTCTCTTGGATGTATTGTTTCATGCGGTTGGGGTTTTCCGTAAAGTTACGGCTTTCGGCGGATTATTCAAATAGAAAGGTTATCTTTGTGTCAAGCAATAATTAATAACCGCCATGAAAAAGACGCTCATCCTGCTGCTCTGCGGCCTTCTGGCCGTGACATCCGCCCTTGCACAGGGCCCCCGCCGTCCCGACACCCCGCTTCCCAAGTGGGAAGGTCTGGCCCAAACCCCGCAAATGGGGTGGAACTCCTGGAATAAGTTTGCCACCAACATCAACGAGGAACTCATCAAAGCCACTGCCGACAAGATGGTGGAGCTGGGCCTGGTGGATGCCGGCTATGTTTATCTGAACCTGGACGACGGCTGGCACGGCGAACGGGACGAACAGGGTTTCATCCACGAAGACCCGGAGAAATTCCCTTCCGGGATAAAGGCCCTGGCCGATTATATGCACGCGCACGGACTTAAACTTGGCATTTACAGTGATGCCGGCACCAACACCTGCGCCTGTTACGCCGGCAGCCTGGGCCACGAGTATCAGGACGCCTTCACCTATGCCTCCTGGGGTATCGACTACCTCAAATACGACTGGTGCTATACGCAGAACCTCAATCCCAAAGGCGCCTATATCACCATGCGCAGCGCCCTCAAGAAGGCCGGAAGGCCCATTCTTTTCAGCATCTGCGAATGGGGTTCCAACAAGCCCTGGGAATGGGCGGCCGAGGTGGGCCACTCGTGGCGTACAACCGGCGATATCGGCGTACACTTCACCCCTGTTCCTGTCACTTATGACGAGAACGGCCGTCCCCGCTGGCGTCCGCAGAGCGTGCTGGAGATCCTGGACCAGAATGAGCCGCTTCGTGCCTATGCCGGCCCCGGCCACTGGAACGACCCGGACATGCTGGAGGTGGGTAACGGCATGAGCGTTTCCGAAGACCGCGCCCATTTCACCCTCTGGTGCATGATGGCGGCCCCGCTCATCCTGGGCAACGACCTGACCAATATGAGTGAGGAAACCCTGGCCATCATCACCAACCGGGACGTCATTGCCATTGACCAGGATCCGTTGGGCATCCAGGGCTTCCGTTTCAAGAAACAGGGAGACCTGCAATATTGGTTCAAGCCGCTCTCCGACGGAGACTGGGCCTTCTGCCTGCTCAATGCCGGAGAGGAAGACGCCACCGTGGAACTGGACTGGGAGTCCATGGAATTTGTGGACGACCTTAGCGGACGCAGTCCATCCTTTGCCGAGATTAACTACCAGGTGAAGGATCTCTGGAATGCCCACGTGAAGCCTTTCAACACCCGGGCAAAAGGCAAGAAGCGCGGCCAGACCGTGGGTGCCAAGAGCCTTGTTGTGGTTCCGTCCCACGATGTACTCACCTATCGGCTCACTCCGGTAAAATAGATCAGCGATAATAAAAGAATAACCCGCTCGCGAATTTCCCAATTGGCGGCGGGTTTTTGTAGTGTATGTAAGGTATCAATATTTATGTCTGATACCCCTTAATTCCAATACCGTGCCAAACTCACGGTCTTTCCTTTTTTCCACGAGATTTTTCGTGCCAAAGGCCATACACTTCGCTCACGTTTCCGGCCGTGATGAAGCTGTTTATGTTATTCTCTCTCAAGTAGTTCATGAGCTTGGCAAACTCATCCTGGGTGAGCAGGGCCTGTACCTCCATAGATTTATCTCCGGAATAACCGCCCGTTACCTCATAGAGGCTGCAGCCGCGGGTAAGGTCCTTGATGATGAAGTCCCGGATGGCTTCATAATCCTTTGAAATGATGCACACCCGCTTGCGGCGGTTGAGGCTGGCGGTGAAATAGTCCAGCGCAACGCCGTTGATCCAGGTGCCGATGAGGCCGATGACCACCATCCGGAACGGATTCACCGCGAAGGCCGTGCAGCAGATGATGGCGCCAGCCACCGTAACGGACGTGCCGATATCAAAGTGCAGGTATTTGTTCACTATCTTGGCCAGGATGTCCAGGCCGCCGGTGGAAGCGTTGATGTGAAAGAGGATGGTCTGCGAGATGCTAAGGATGAGCACGAAGCAGATGAGGTCGAACCAGATGTCTCCCATCACGGAAGTAGTGCCGGGCTCCATGAGCTTCTCATACGGCATAACCTTCTCCCAGAATTCCAGAAGCGGGCCCAGGATAAGGGCCGTATACACGGTTTTGGCACCGAATTCCTTGCCGATAAGGAACCACGCCAGCACCAGCAGGATGGCGTTGATGGAGGTAACCATCCAGGAAACCTTCATGGGAATGCCGATGATCCCGCAGATGTCCGTGAGCACCATGGAAAGACCGGTGATGGAGCCCATGATAAGGTTGGAAGGCATGAGGAAGTAATACACGGCGGCCGCGGCGATGGTCATGGCCAGCGTCATGATTACCAGCTCCTTCCAAAACTTGAAGGTGCCCAGCGGGCTAAGCAGTTTTTTAACGTCTATCATAGTTGCAGTGTTATTCTTTGGGTCTGAGGTATTTCCAGCCGATGACAGGAAGCACGAAGGCTATGAGGCAGGCCACCGTCCAGAAAACGGAAACCGGTGTGAAGTTATATAAGCCATCGGCCGCATTGCCTTCGATGAGGAAGCCGCTCACGATGGACTGGGCTCCGGCGGCAGCATAGCTGGAGATGCCCACGATGCCCAGCGCGGCGCCGGTGGCCTTGCGGGGCACGAAGTCCAGGGCCATGAGGCCGGCCACAATGCAGAAGACCACGCTGAAAGCCATGCTGAACAGGGCCACAAAGGCAATGTTGGCCCAATATCCGCCACCCATGAACAGGAAACCGGCCAGGGAAAAGACCGCCAGCACACCGGCAATGATCACCGGCCGAACCCGGTTACCCCGGAACAGGCGGTCCGACAGCCAGCCGGCCATGAGGTTCCCCGCCACGCCAAAGACTTCGGCAATGCCAATTACCTGCGTGGCGCTTTCCAGCGAGAAGGTTTTCTGTTTCTGGAGGAAAAGCACGCCCCAGTCACTGACGGCATGCTGGGTAATATACAGGAAAGCCGTAGAGATGGCAATAACCCAAATGCCAGGATGCCGGAAAACCCATTTCTGCAGCTCTTTGGTGGGCTTTTTGTCCAGTTCTTTCACCGGTTCTCCGGAGAGTTCCTGCACGGAAGGAAGACCCCGGCTTTCCGGAGTATCGGAAATGAAGACCAGAGAAATAATGGTGCCGACAAGTCCCGCTCCGGCCGCTGCCAGAAAGCCCCACTGCCAGCCTGCGGCCGCAACGATGAAGCCCGTGAGAATCATGGATACGGCCTTTCCCAGCTGCGGGGTGGAACTGAAGATGCTGTACATGGTGCCGCGGGTCCTGAGCGGGAACCAGCGGGACAGGCTGATGGTCCCGGGCGGCGAACCCATGGACTGCATCCAGCCATTGATACCCCAGAGTACGGCAAAGGCCAGCATCATGACCATGGAGCCGATTCCCAGCGGCCCCTGCAGCAGACCCAGGACACCCAGGATCAGGTTAATGAGCATGGAAACGCCCAGTCCAGCCGCCATGAAACGGCGGATGTTGCAGTAATCGGCAATGAATCCGTTGGTGAACTTACCAACCGCGTACACAAAGTAGAAGGCCGATCCGATGATACCCAGCTGGCTGGCCGAAAGGATGCCGCCGTCTATGAGCGGCTGCTTCACCACGCCCAGCGTCATCCGGCACACATAGTACAGGGTATAGGCGGCCGTCACTCCCCAGAAAGTGCGGGTGCGGAAACGTTTGTATTCCGCATCCACCTCCCCGGCGGGCACCTTCTCGGCATCGGGCTTGCTTATCCTGAAATACTGGTACAGCGACATACTAGAACCCTTCAAATACGCTCCGCAAATCGTCCCCCTGCGGGCACAGGACCGCGTTTATACCTTCGGCACGGGCCGCCTCCACGTTAACCGGTGAATCGTCCACATAATAGATTTCTTCCGGCGGCAGGCCAATCCGGCGTATGGCTTCCCTAAAGAAAGCCGGATCCGGCTTGAGCAGCTTCATCTGGAAGGAACAGAACTCCTCCCGGAACACGCTGCGCCAGTCCAGTCCCAGATCGGCCAGGATTTTATGGAAACGGATGCGGGCCAGCTCATTGTTGTTGGAAAGCAGATACAGCGGATACTTTTTGGACAGCTCCCTGAGAAGATCGGCCTTATAGGGCTCCATGCCGGAGATCATGGCATCCACGCAGCGGTTCACATCCTCCGGACGGCTGCCCGGACGGGATTCCGCCAGGATGGCGGCACGGAACTCATCGGCCGATATGGCGCCCTCCTCCAGCTCCCCGTAAATGCCCTTCTGATGATAGGGATCGATGAGCTCCTTGATCCGCTCATAGCCCAGGATATCCAGGAACGCCCGGATGCAGGCTTTGGGATCCAGATCAATGAGCACTCCGCCCATATCAAATACAATTGCCTTTGCCATAACTGCTTATTGCTGACCGGATGCCAGATCCAGGATTTCGGAAGTAATCTTTTGCTGACGGCCCTTGTTGTACTGCAACGTGAGTTCGTCCAGCAAGTCTTCACCATTGTCCGTAGCCGTCTGCATGGCCACCGTACGCGCCGCATGCTCCGCCGCCGCACTGTCCAGCAGGGCGGCATACAGCTTAAGCTTAAGCGTCTTGGGCACCAGCGCCTCCAGCAGCTCCTTGGCGTTGGGTTCCAGAATCACGTCTGCTTCCCCGTGCGTTAGGTTCGCGTTGGCATCGGGAAATTGGCTTTTCGGGTACCGCCCCGAAAAGTAATTTTCCGATGCCGCCAGCCCTGGGGAGGCAGACACACTTGCTGCCGTTATGGGCAGGAACTGTTCCAACACCGGGACCTGTTTGGCCGTGGTTACAAAGTGGTTATACACCAGGAAAACTTTGCCGATATGGCCTTTCTCCAGCTCCTCCATCAGCTTTTCCGTCAGCTCCGCCGCAGGACTGTAGGACGGGTGTTCGGAAAGCTCGGAATAATCCTTCGGCGACGGATAGCCCGCCTTGCGCATGGCATCGGCCATTTTCCGGCCGATGGAATACACCGTGGCCTCCGGATACTCCTCCAGCAGCGCCTTCACCTTGCCGATGGCATTGGCATTAAAGCCCCCGCAGAGCGACGAATTGGACGCCAGGGCCAGGATAATCACCTTCCCGGACACGGAAACGGCCGATTCGGTGTCCGAGCCCTCATTTTTGGGCCGTTCGGACACGGAAACCACCGTTTTGGTGCCCGAAGCCGCCTGCACCGTAGCCAGGATGCGCTGCAGCTGCTCCTCGTACGGCCGCATATTGGCTATGGCCGTCTGCGCCTTGCGAAGCTTGGCCGAAGACACCAGCTTCATGGCCGATGTAATCTTCAGCGTACTTTGCACGGAACCAATCCGGCCCTTTATTTCCTTCAGTGTTGGCATAGATTCTTCGCTTCGCTCAGAATGACATAAAGTACAGAATGAAAAACTATTCCTTCATGGACAGCACCACCTGGGAAGCAATGTCTTCCAATACCTGCGCCGCGCCGTCGGGCATCTTGCCTGCGCCCAGCGGGTCCAGGATATCGGCCTGATGGGAAGCGCGGAGACGGTCCAGGAAAGCGTCCTGGAACTCACGCACCCGAGACACCGGGATGTCCCGCATAAGCGCGTGGGTGCCGCAGTACAGGATGGCCACCTGCTCGCCCACCGGCATGGGGCTGTACTGGGGCTGAATAAGTAGCTGATTGTTCTTTCGGCCCTTGTCCAGCGCCATTTCCGTAACCTTGTCCATATCGGAAGAGAACTTGGAGAACGCCTCCAGCTCCGTCCACTGCGCCTGGTCAATCTTGAGGGTACCGGCCACTTTCTTCATGGACTTCACCTGCGCGCTGCCCCCCACACGGGATACGGAAATACCCACGTTGATAGCCGGACGGACGCCCTGGTTGAAGAGCGCCTGCTCCAGGTATATCTGACCGTCCGTAATGGAAATCACGTTGGTGGGAATATAGGCCGATACGTCGCCCGCCTGCGTCTCGATGATGGGCAGAGCCGTGAGCGAACCGCCCCCCTTCACCTTGCCCTTCAGGGACTCCGGCAAATCGTTCATCTGTGCGGCCACTTCTTCCTGGGAAAGGATCTTGGCGGCCCGCTCCAGCAAACGGGAGTGCAGGTAGAAAATATCGCCCGGATAGGCCTCACGTCCGGAAGGACGGCGCAGGATGAGGGACACCTCACGGTAGGCCACAGCCTGCTTGGAAAGGTCGTCGTACACCACCAGTGCATGTCGGCCCGTATCGCGGAAATACTCGCCGATGGCCGCTCCGGCAAAAGGCGCGTAGTACTGCAACGCAGCCGGATCGGCCGCCGT
>JAIKYL010000240.1 GCA_024683255.1 Bacteroidales bacterium
ATCGATACCATCGGTATCATCCGGAAGACCGGAATTGTGCCGGTGTTTTACCATGCCGATGTGGAACTCACCAAGAAGGTGGTGAAAGCCTGCTATGACGGCGGCATCCGTGCCTTTGAGTTCACCAACCGCGGTGATGGCGCCCACAGAGTGTTTGAGCAGCTGATGGCTTATGTCCGGGCCGAATGCCCGGAAATGGCCCTGGGTGCCGGCACTATCCTGGATGCGCCCACTGCCGCCCTGTACATCCAGTTGGGGGCCGATTTCCTGGTGAGCCCCTGCTGCGTGGATGAGGTAATCACTCTGGCCAACCGCCGCGGTGTGCCCTACAGCCCCGGCTGCGGCACTGTGACAGAGATTGTCCACGCCCAGGAGCGTGGCTGTGACCTGGTGAAGGTTTTCCCGGCCGGCACCGTTGGCGGTCCCGCCTTCGTGAAGAACATCCTGGCCCCGCTTCCCTGGGCGATGGTGATGTGTACCGGCGCTGTGGAACCTACGGAAGAGAATCTGTCGGCCTGGGCCAGGAGCGGTGTCACCGCCGTGGGCATGGGCTCCAAACTCTTCCCCAAGGAAACCATAAAGGCCGGAGACTGGAAAGCTGTCTCCGACCTCTGTGCCAAATGTTTAAGCTGGTTTAAAGGCGCTGTTTGATGGCCTTGGTGGCCTCTTCGTAACCGGGCTTTTCCAGCAGGGCGAACATGTTCTTCTTGTAGGCCTCTACGCCGGGCTGGTTGAAAGGATTCACCCCCAGGGCATAGGCGCTTACGCCGCAGGCGAATTCGAAGAAATAGAGCAGGCAGCCCAGGTTGTAGGCGTCCACCTTTTCAAAGGACACCTCAATCTGGGGAACGCCTCCGTCTATATGGGCCAACTTAGTTCCCAGTTCGGCCATGTGGTTGCAGTGCTCCACATGCTTGCCGGCAAGGAAGTTGAGCTGGTCCAGGTTCTGGTCATCGGCCTCAATAACAACGCTGCGCTGTGCCTTCTCCACATGGAGCACCGTCTCGAACATGACGCGGGAGCCTTCCTGGATGAACTGGCCCATGGAGTGCAGGTCGGCAGTATTGTTCACGCTGGCGGGGAAGATGCCGGTGCCGTCCTTTCCTTCTGATTCACCGTAAAGCTGCTTCCACCATTCGGCTACATAGGTGAGCTTGGGATTGTAGTTTACAAGGATCTCTACCTTCTTGTCCAGTTCGCTGAACAGGTAGTTGCGCATGGCGGCGTATACCACGGCGGGATTCTCCGCATCTTTTACAGCAAGCTTCTTTTCCGCTTCCTTGGCGCCTTCCAGCAGGGCCTTCACGTCCAGGCCCGCGGCGGCGATGGGCAGCAGGCCCACCGGAGTGAGCACGCTGAAACGGCCGCCCACATTGTCCGGAACCACAAAAGTCTTGTAGCCTTCCTGGTTGCTGAGGGTCTTGAGCGCGCCCCGCTTGGCGTCCGTAATGGCCACGATGCGGATGGCGGCTTCCGCCTTACCGTATTTGTTCTCAATGTATTGCTTCACAATGCGGAAGGCCACGGCGGGTTCCGTGGTGGTGCCGCTCTTGGAGATTACGATGCAGGCCACATTACGCTCCTCGGCCAGGTCCATGAGCTCGGCCAGGTATTCTTCCGAAAGATTGTTGCCGGCGAAGACCACCTCCGGAGCGTCTTTCTTTTTAAGCTGCTTCCCGAAGTTGTGGCTCAGGGCCTCGATCACGCACTTGGCGCCCAGATAGCTTCCGCCGATGCCGATGGCGATGACCAGGTTCACGCCCCTGCCGGCCCAGTCGGCCCGGATGTCTTCAATCTCGCGGAGCATGCTTGCGGGCACCTCCGAGGGCAGGTGTTTCCAACCCAGGAAGTCGTTGCCGGCGCCTTTTTCGCTTTCCAGCACGTCAAAAGCATGCAGGGCCTTCTTTACATAAGAATCATACTTGGCGGCATCCACGAAGGATTCACAACCTTTCACATTGAGTTTAAGCATAGTATATGTAGTTTATATGAATTATCAATCCTACAAATTTAACAAATTCCCGGCAATTATTCATCCCTGATCTCATAAAAAGCATCTTCCGGGTCCAGAGGGGCTTCTGCCAGTCTTTCCTCCAGGGTGCGGTCAATTTCTTCTTCGAAGCCCCGGAGGGCGGCGAAGGAGCCGAACTGCGCGGCCCGGTCGGGGCGGGACATCCGGGGATGCCGCTTGGAAGTGGGATGCTCCAGGCCGATTATGTCGTCGTACGGTGTCATGCCTTGTGTCCTCCTATCTGTCTGTTCCGGTCCCGGCCGGTGGCGCCTTCCTCAAAGTTCATCCCCTTGAGAATGGCGTTTTTGCCGAATTTCTTCCGGATGGCCAGGATGGCTTCCTGCTGCCTGCGCTCTTTCTCAAGATCCAGCTGCGCTTCGTCAAAAAGACTCAGCTGGCGGCCCTCCACCTCTCTTTCGTCCTTTACACGGGACGCCACCACGTAGATGCGCCGGACACAGAGCCCCGGATCCACAATCCGGTGGAACAGGTCCATCATGGCTTTCAGGATAAGGGTGGTGGATGAGGTGGCAAAGTCCAGGTTCACGCTGCCGTGGGCCGGTTTCGGAGTGGCGCGGCCGTACCAGTCGGCCACCATGGCCCCTTTGTACCCCTCGGGAGAGCCGCTTTCATAGCCCACATGCAGGACCAGCTGGTCCGTCACCAGTTTCTTGTCCACCAGGGTAAGCGCCAGCCAATCAGTCATTTCCCGCACTATTACCGCCGCCTGTTCATAAGGATAGGGCCGCGAAAGGACCTGCCCGTTGGAAAGGCTGCTGCCTTCCGGCCGATAGGATTTGATATCGGCCATGGTGCAGGGCTCCCAGCCCCAGGCGTGGTCAATGAGCAGTTCCGCATTTACGCCGAAGGCCTTGTACAGCACTTCCTCGTTCCGCAGCGAGCAGCGCGCCACGTCCCCCAGCGTCCACAGACCCAGCTTTTGCAGGCGTGCTTCCGTTCCCCGGCCGATGCGCCAGAAATCCGTCAGGGGCCGATGGCTCCAGTATTTCTGCCGATAGCTCATCTCGTCCAGCTCGGCAATGCGAACGCCGTCCTTGTCCGCCTCCCGGTGCTTGGCTTCCACGTCCATCGACACCTTGCAAAGGTACAGGTTGGGGCCGATGCCCGCCGTGGCGGTAATCCCCGTTTCCTTAAGCACTTCCCGGATGAGACGCATGGCCAGTTCGTGTGCCGTGGTTTTATAAAGGGTAAGGTATTCCGTGGCGTCTATGAAGACCTCGTCTATGGAATACACGTGGATGTCTTCCGGCGCTATGAAACGGAGATAAATGCCGTAGATCCGGCTGCTCACTTCCACGTAATAGGCCATCCGGGGCGGTGCAATCATGAATTCCAGCAGGGGAGTGCCCGGCTTTCTGGCCGCATTTACCTGCGCCACCTTCTGCTTCACTTCAAACAGCCGTGCCCGGCCCGGGATGCCATACGCCTTCAAAGACGGGGTGACCGCCAGGCAGATGGTCTTGTCCGTCCGGCTCTCATCGGCCACCACCAGATGGGTGGTAAGCGGGTCCAGCCCCCGTGCAACGCATTCCGCAGAGGCGTAGAAAGACTTTAGGTCAATGGCTATGTAGGTTCGCTGGTTCAATCTTTCCCAAATATCGGCATTTTTTTCGGGAATATTGCTAACTTTGTTTCCCGAAATGAGGATACTTTCCAAGATAGCTTTATCGGCCCTGTGCCTGCTGCTGTGCGCCTGCTCGGGTGCGCAGGTTAAGCAGTATCGCGTAAAGGTGCTTCAGGAGTATCCGCACGACAGGGACGCCTACACCCAGGGCCTTTTCTTCCACAACGGAACGCTCTATGAGACCACCGGACAGTACGGCTCCAGCACGCTCCGAACCGTGGACCTTGAAACCGGCAAGCCCATCACCAACCAGCGTTTTGCCCGCAAGTATTTTGGGGAAGGCTCCGTAATCCTTGGAGAAACCCTTTACATCCTCACCTGGACCAACAAAGTGGCCTTCAAGTACAACGCCAAAACCCTCAAGTACGAGTCCACGCTGGCCTATAACCGGGAAGGCTGGGGCCTTACCACGGACGGGAAACAGCTCATAGCCAGCGACGGAAGCGCCAACCTGTACTTCATGGATGAGGATCTCAAGGTTCAGAGAAAACAGCAGGTGACCATGAACGGCCGTCCGCTGAGGAACCTGAACGAACTGGAATGGATAGACGGAAAGGTCTGGGCCAACGTTTATCTAACGGACATGATTGTGATCATCAATCCGTCCAACGGCAAAGTAGAAGCCTCCATAGACTGCACCGGCCTACTACCCGCCAGCCTTAGAGACCGTGACACAGACGTATTAAACGGCATAGCCATAGACGCCGATGGCAACATCTACCTTACCGGCAAACTATGGCCCCGAATGTATAAAATTGAATTAGTTAAGAATTAATTCTGCAATATAGAATAGAATAATTAGGGGTATCCGGAAAGTCCGGATTGAGATTATACCCTCATAACTTGATACGGTTCATACCGTCGTAAGGAGATGAAAAAAACTTTGCTTCTTGCAGCACTTCTTGTGCTGCCCTTCTGCGCACAGGCGCAGGACAAGACGGAGCGTCTGGACTCCGTGGTGGTATCGGCCTCCCGTGCCGGCAAACAAACACCCGTTACCTTTACCAATGTGGGAAAAGACGCCCTGGGCGCCGCCAACCCCACCAATTCCCTGCCCATGGCCCTGAACCTGCTGCCCTCCGTGGTCACCTACAACGAAGGCGGCACCGGCCTGGGCAATTCGGCCATGACCATCCGCGGCTCCAAGGGATCCCAGATTAACGTGACCCTTAACGGCATCACCCTCAACGATGCCGAGAGCCAGGAAGTCTTCTGGGTGAATATCCCCGCCCTTACCAGCCTTATTTCCAGCGTGCAGGTGCAGCGGGGCCTGGGTACCAGCGCCAACGGAGCTGGCGCCTTCGGAGCAAGCCTTAACATGAACACCGCCTTCGTTACGCCGGACCCCTGGGCAAAAATAGACTTCAGCGGGGGCTCCTACAATACCTTCATGACAACCCTCAGCGGCTCCACCGGCCTTTCGGAGAAGGGATTCTACGGCTCCGCGGCCTATTCCCACGGCAGTACGGACGGTTATATCCGGAACGCTTTCGTCCAGTCCCAGAGCGCCTTCGTGGCCCTGGGATGGCTCCGCGGCGCCAATTCCCTGCGTCTCACCTGGCTCATGGGGCAGCAGCGGAGCGGCATCACCTGGGACGGTATAGATCTGGAGCAGTACGAAAAGGACCGCACCTACAACGGCGCCGGCGAATATTACGACGAACTGGGCAACGTCTATTACTATCCCAACCAGACCGACAATTATGTCCAGCACCACCTGCAGCTCAATTACACCCATTCCTTCGGCAGCCATCTCAGCTGGGCCAACACCCTCAACTATACCCGCGGAGAAGGATACGACGAGTATTATAAGGTGAACCGGAAACTGAAGAATTTCGGCGTAGCGTTTCCCGACGGGGACAATTACCCCTCCCGCAGCGACATGATCTATCAGAAAAAGATGGACAACGACCTCTGGGTGTTCAATTCCAACCTGCGGTACCGCTCAGAAAGCCTGGATCTCACCGGTGGCGTGAACCTTTCCCGCTACCGGGGCGGCCACTGGGGGGAGGTCCTCTGGGTGAAGGCCTTTGGGGATGACGTGGAGCCCCGGTACGACTGGTACCGTCACGAAGGCGTTAAATGGGACGCCAGCGCATTCGTTCGGGCCGAATACAAACCGCTGGACTGGATTACCGCCTATGCCGATCTGCAGTACCGCGGCATCCGCTATTCCTTTGCCGGCTCGGACGACGACTGGCTGGAGTTCGGCCGGAAAGAGGAAGACCTGCTGGATTACAGGCAGGACTGGCATTTCTTCAATCCCCGCGCCGGCGTAACTGCACAGCTGGGCCGGCATAAACTCTATGCCTCCGCCGCCTGGGGCAACCGCGAACCGGGTCGGAGCGACATCAAGGAGAACGTGAAAGGGGAGGGGGCGCCCATCCGTCCGGAGAAGATGCTGGACGTTGAGGCGGGCTGGCAGTTTGCCTCGGAGGCGCTCACCCTGTCGGCCAACCTCTACCTGATGGAGTACTGGGATATGCTGTTGGAGACGGGCCGACTGTCCAGCTCCGGCTATGCCCTCAAAGAGAATGTGCCCCGCTCCTGGCGCCGCGGCATGGAGCTTTCGGCGGCCTGGCAGGTGTTCAGCTGGATGCGCCTGGACGGTAACTTTACCCTATCCATGAACCAGATCCGGGATTATACCTCCTACGTTACCATAGACGATTATTCCGGCCGTACGCATCCCGTGAACTACGGCAAGACGCAGATGCTTATGTCACCATCCGTTATCGGCATGGGGGTGATAACCATCCGTCCCTGGAGGAACGGGAGCCTGGCCTGGGATGGTAAATATGTGGGGAAACAATTCATAGACAGCTCCATGCGGGAAGAGATGGCCATACCGGCCTACTTTGTCTCTTCCCTGTCTCTGAGCCATAAGTTCAGTTGGAACAAGGCATCCCTTACGCTTAGCGCCTACGTCAACAATCTCTTCAATCACCTCTATTATGCCTCAGGCTGGCGCTGGGAGGAGTATAACGAAGCATCCGGTACCATCACCTCAGGAGTGGGGGTGTATCCGCAGGCTCCCCGAAATTTTTGTATAAAGTGTAGCCTTACTTTTTAAAAGTATTTATTAAGTGTAAAAAAGTTTTAAAAAAATTTGTAAGTCGAAAAACTTTACTTATCTTTGCACTGAACAAAACGCATCTTCTAACCAACTATTAACTTTCTTTAAGGTAAGAATACACTACTAACTAACCAAGTAAAGAGCTCGCTGGGAAGCGAGCTCTTTGCTATTATAGCTGTCTAATATGTTGATTGACAGGCTATTTGTTCATCTTCTGCTTCCACTGATCATCCACCTTCACATAGGACATGTGCTGGTCCTCCTCCTCTCCGTTTTTGTAGATGACGTGGACGGTGACGGTGGCGTTGTCTCCGTTGATCTTGGAGTCGGTGATCTTGAAACTCTTGATACCGCCTTTTGCATCCATTCCTTCTTTTGCTTTTTCTTCGGCCATGCCTGCCAGCCATTTCTGGTCATTGGAGGAGAGGTCGAAGGTGGAGGCGTAGGTGTCGTAATCTCCCTTCTGGAGGGCGGTGATGGCCTTCTTGGCCACGGCTTCCGGTGTGTTGGTGTTGGAGCATGCGGCGCAGGCAACAAAACCGGCCACCACGGCGAGGATAATAGCTAACTTTTTCATAATAAAGCGTTTAATAATTATAATATTCTTCGTTCTTTGAATAAGCGTACAGGTGTTCCGGCAGCAGGCAGTCGGCCTGGATTCCAAAAACGTTTATGTAGCGCCGGCGTCCTTCCGACAAATCTTCCCCCGCGTGCCGGTACAGCATCCACACCAGTTCCGTGCAGTAAAGCTTGGTGGAATCCGCCAGGGAAAAGGAACCGTCGAAAAGGACGCTGTCGCGTGCCAGTTGCAACGCCTCCTCCCTCAGGGCCGATACCCTGGCCGAATCGGCCAGTCCCGTGTGCACCAGGCTGCCGCGGAACGCACGGTCTGGAGCAAAGAACGTGCCTATCCCTTCGGCCTTTACCCTGTCGAAGTCCCCGGAAAACTCCGCTTCCGCCGGTACGGCATGTACCACCTTCCATTCCCCGTTTTCCTTCACCAGCACGCCCACGTGGCTGTACAGGGGCTCATCTTCGGCCGACATTACCGCGCGGCTGAAAAAGCCCTGTCCGCAGCGGAAGGCCAGGTCTCCTTCCCGCATCTGCTCATAGGGGAAGGGAGGCGCCGGATTACCCACTGCTTTCCGCCGGCAGCCTCTTGGCAGAACCAGGAGTAGCAGAAGGAGCGGTATGCAAAGTCTCTTCATCAGCCTTTGTCTTCCAGCAGGCCCGGACGGCGTTCCCGGGTGCGCTCAAGGGCCTTTTCGTCCTGCCAGGCCTGGATGAGTTTGGGATTGCCGCTAAGGAGTACCTCCGGCACCTTCCAGCCGTTGAATTCGGCCGGACGGGTGTACACGGGAGGAGACACCAGGCCTTCCTGGAAGGAGTCGCTAAGGGCCGATGTCTCGTCCGTGAGCACGCCGGGGACCAGGCGGATGATGGCATCGGCCACCAGGGCGGCGGGGATTTCTCCGCCGCTTACCACAAAGTCTCCAACGGAGATTTCCCGGGTGATCAGGTGCTCCCGGATCCGCTCGTCAATGCCCTTGTAATGGCCGCAGAGGATGATGATGTTCTCCTTGAGGGAAAGCTCGTTGGCCATGCCCTGGTCAAAGATCTCTCCGTCCGGGGCCATGTAGATGATTTCGTCGTAATGGCGCTCCGCGGTGAGCTCCTTGATGTAGTTGAACACCGGTTCCACCATCATCACCATGCCGGCATCTCCGCCGTACGAATAGTCGTCCACCGTGAGGCGCGGCCCCAGGCCGTATTTCCGCAGATTGTGCACGTGGATCTCTACCAGTCCCTTCTTGACGGCGCGGCCGGGAATGGAGTGGCTGAGCGGGCTGTCCAGCAGCTCCGGCACCACGGTGAGGATGTCTATTCTTAGCATAATGCAGGTGTTTTTCTTCTGCAAAAATAGTATTTTATGTTTATTTAAGGAAATATTATTAACTTTGTAAGTTACACAAATATGTTAAACTTTTGAATCTTTAGTCATGAGTGAAGAAATTAAGCCTGAGGTTATCGTGAATCCCGAGACCGCAGATGTAGCCCCTAAGGAACAGGAAACTGCCGCCGTGGTGGAAGAAACCGTCGTGGAAGCCCCTGCAGAGGAGGCAAAAGTGGAACCCAAAGTGGAAGAGGTGAAGGAGGAAGTGAAGGAGACGGTGATGAATTTTGCCGACAAGACACTGGCAGAATTGTCCGAGCTGTTCCAGAAACTGAGTGAGAGTGAAGACCGCATGAAGCGGTCCAAGGAGGCGGAGGCCATCAAGTCCGCCTTCTATAAGCTGCTGGCCCGCGAAAAGGCGGCGGCCGGAGAGGATGCCACCGTGGTGGAACCTACGGAAGACTCCGTGGAGGAAGCCACCGTTCCCATGCAGAGCGGTCCGGTGAGCCCCTTCGCCGCCATCGAAGCCGGGTTCAAGTCGCTGTATATAGGTTATAAGAAAGCCCGTGCGGAATACAACCGGGAGCAGGACGCCCAGCGGGAAGACAACCTGGTAAAGAAGCAGGCCATCATTGAAGAGCTCAAGGCCCTGGTGGACGCCCCCGGAGACATGAAGGATGCTTTCCCCAAGTTCCGGGACATCCAGAACCGCTGGAGGGAGGTGGGCCCCGTGCCGCAGCAGAGCTTCCGTGACGTAAACGATACCTATCAGCTTTACGTAACCCAGTTCTACGACCTGGTGGACATCAACCGGGAACTCCGGGATCTGGACTTCAAGAAGAACCTGGAAGCCAAGACGGTGTTCTGCGAGCAGGCCGAAAAGCTGGCCGAAGACGAGAATGTGGTGGAGGCCTTCAAGGAACTCCAGAAACTGCACGAGCAGTGGAAGGACCTGGGCCCCGTGGCCAAGGAGTACCGGGAAGCCATCTGGGAGCGTTTCCGCGCAGCCACTTCCGTTATCAACAAGCGTTACCAGGCCCACTTCGAAGGCCTCAAGGCCCAGCAGTCGGACAACCTGGCTGCCAAGGTGGCCCTTTGCGAAGAGGTGGAAGCCATAGCAGAGAAGGA
This sequence comes from Bacteroidales bacterium, assembly GCA_024683255.1. The sequence continues at coordinate 9,755 of JAIKYL010000240.1, forward strand.
GATTACCTCCTCTACGGAATGGAACGCCCTCAGCAAGCAGATAGAGGAAATCCAGGCCAAGTGGCGCACCATCGGCTTCGCCACCCGCAAGGACAATCAAAAGGTATATGAGCGTTTCCGCGCCGCCTGCGACAAGTTCTTCGAGCGCAAGAGAGCCTCCTTCACGGAGTTCAAGGATTCCATGAACGCCAACCTGGAGAAGAAGATGGCCATCATCGAGGAGGCCGAAAAGCTCAAGGACAGCACGGACTGGAAGGCCACCGGAGACCGTCTCATAGAGCTGCAGAAGCAGTGGAAGGAGATCGGTGCCGTGCCGCGCAAGAAGAGCGAGCAGATCTGGAAGCGCTTCCGCGCCGCCTGCGACGCCTTCTTCACCGCCCGCGACAACCGCGGAAAGGGTGGAAACGGAGACTTCGCCGCCAACCTGGAAGCCAAGCGCACCCTCATCGAGGAAATCAAGGCCTATGTGCCGGAGGCTGATAAGGACGCCCAGGCCCAGAAGGACTTCGCAGAGCGCTGGAGCGCCATCGGCTTTGTCCCGTTCAAGGAGAAGGAAGCCGTTACGGCCGCGTACCGTGAGGCCATGGCAGAGAAATTCCCGGGCTTCGGTGCCCGCGGAGGCCGCCGGGAAGGTGGTCGCGGCAACAACGCCCGTGTGGAAAGGGAGCGTCGTCCGCTCACGGAGACGGACCGCCTCAAGGAGCAGTTCACCCAGCTCCAGCAGGAGATTCAGACCTACGAGAATAACATCGGCTTCTTCGGCCTTTCCAAGGGTGCGGAGAAACTGAAAGCCCAGATGCAGGAGCGTATAGACGCCGCCAAGGCCAAACTGGAGACCCTCAAGGCCGAAATCCGGGCCAAGGAAGCGGAAGAAGCACAGGAGTAAAGGCCTATGGACAAGAATTCACTCATCGGCTTTGTCCTGATAGCCGTCATCATGATGGGCTTCTTCGGGTATCAGAGCCGTCAGCAGGCCAAACTTCGGGCCGAACAGGAGCGTTTGGACTCCATTGCCGCAGCAGAGGCATACGAGCAGTATAAACTGGACAGCGCTTATCGCGCGGAGCATCCGGAAGCAGCCCTTCCGGAAGAGGCTTTGACTCCCGCTGCCCCCGCCGCTCCGGCACAGGCCGTTTATTCGGACTCCCTGCTCAATGCAGCTGCCCTGGCCGATGCTTCCTATGTTACCCTGGAGAACGAGAAACTGGAGGTGAAATTCACCACCCGCGGCGGCCAGCCCTGGTCCGTGAGGGTGAAGAATTATTACAATTACGACAAGAGTGACCTGTACATCATCCCGGAAGGCAAGTCCCAGCTGGGATATGTGGTGTATGCCCCCACGGCCGTGGATACGCGGAAGTTCAACTTCCAGTATGTTCCGGAAGAGTCTTCGGATTCCACCGTCGTAATGCGCCTACCTTTTACCGGCGGTGGCTACATTGAGCAGCGCTACACCCTCCTGAAGGATTCCTATTCCCTTAACGAGAAGGTCTCCTTCGTGGGCATGCAGAACCTCATTCCCCGCAATGTGAATTCCATTGACGTGGACTTCGAGGCTGTTATTCCGCGCATGGAGAAGGGCTACAAGAACGAGAGCCAGTATTCCCGCCTCAATTATTACTTCCCGGAGGACAACAAGCCCGCCAACATCGGCAACGGCCGGGACGGCAGCAAGCGCTTCGACAACAAGATCGAGTGGTTTGCCTTCCAGCAGCAGTTCTTCAGCGCCATCATGCGCGCTCCAGGGAACTTCAGCTACGGCGAATTCTCCCTCAAGTTTGCCGGAAAGGACAATCCGGATCACAACCTCATGCAGTGCAACGCCCTCATGCGGGCCGATATCCCCACCGGGGCGGATGTGATCCAGGTGCCGTTCGAGTTCTACTTCGGCCCCAACGACTATAAGGGCCTCAAGGCGTACGGACACGCCTATGAGAAGGTGATTCCGCTGGGCGGTAAGATCATCGGCGTCTTCACCAAATACGTGATTATCCCGCTGTTCGACTGGCTCAGCAAGTTCATCTCCAACTTCGGTATCATCATCCTCCTGATGACCATCTTCATCAAGATCGTGGTGCTCCCGCTGGCCTACAAGAGCTACGCTTCCAGCGCCAAGATGTCGGCCCTCAAGCCTTTTATCGACAAGATCAACGCCAAGTATCCCAAGCAGGAAGACGCCATGAAGAAGCAGCAGGAGACCATGGAACTGTACAAGAAGGCGGGCGTGAACATGATGGGAGGCTGCCTCCCCATGCTGCTGCAGATGCCCATCCTGTGGGCCATGTTCCGCTTCTTCCCGGCCTCCATCCAGCTGCGTCAGGAGCATTTCCTCTGGGCCGAAGACCTTAGCGCATACGATGACGTAATCCACTGGGGTACCACCATCCTGGGCATTGACCACATCTCGCTCTTCGCCCTCCTCATGGCTCTTTCCATGTTCTTCTATTCCAAGATCACTATGCAGGGCCAGAATACGGGGAATGACCCCAACGCCAAGATGATGCGGGCCATGAGCCTGTACATGATGCCCGTCATGATGTTCTTCATCTGTAACAACCTGTCTTCCGGTCTTAGCTACTATTACCTGCTTTCCAACCTCATCACCATGCTGGAAACCTGGATCATCCGCAAGTGGATTGTGAAGCCGGAGGAGATTGTGGCCAAGGTGAAGGCGGCCGATAATAAGCCTGCGCCCAAGAGCAAGTGGCAGCAGCGCCTGGAAGAGGCCCAGAAGATGCAGCGTCAGATGGAGCAGCAGAAGAAAGGCCGCAAGTAATGAAGCGTTTCCTGTTCCTGCCGATGGTTCTGATCCTTGCCCTGCAGCCCTTGCAGGCGCAACGTAGGGATTCCACGTACACGGCTTCGGAACGGTTCAAATGGGAAAAACTAATTGCCCCCGCCTCTCTTGTGGGAGTGGGGGCAATCTGTACCATATCCCCCTGGTACAAGGAAAAGGTGAATCTCCCCGTGAGGGAGTGGGTGCTGTCCAATACCGGCGGCACGGAATACAGCTTCGATAACTATCTCCAGCATGCCCCCTTGGCCTCCTATACCATTGCAGGCTTCTGCGGGGCAGGGGAACACGGAGCGTGGGAGCATCTTATTACAGCTGCTACCACTTTTGTGATATTTACCGCTTTCGCCCAGAGTCTCAAGCGCATTGTGGGAGTTACCCGCCCCAACGGAGGAACGCATTCTTTCCCATCCGGACATACCACCACAGCTTTTGCCGGAGCGGAACTCGTCCGGCTGGAATATGGCCCCTGGTGGGGCCTGGCGGCCTATTCCGTGGCCGGTTTCACCGCTTTTATGCGGGTGTGGAACAACCGGCACTGGACCAGTGACGTGATAGCGGGTGCCGGTTTCGGCATCCTTAGCGCCAACATAGCCTACTGGCTTCTTCCCTATGAGAGGAAGCTGTTCCACTTGGATTCCAAGCAGGTGACGGGCAAAAACTTTCAGTTTCAGGCAGCCCCTTATGCTGCAGCAACGCCATACGGATCTTCCTATGGCCTAACCCTGGCTTTACAATGGTAGCAGAATCCCTCAAAATACTTCGTTCGGCGCTGCCTTCCGGGGTGGAGCTGGTGGCCGTGTCCAAATTCCATCCGATAGAGCGTCTCATGGAGGCCTACAACGCCGGTCAGCGCCTCTTTGGCGAGAACCGGCCGCAGGAGCTGGCGGCCAAGGCGCCGCAGATGCCGGCCGATGTGCAGTGGCACTTCATCGGCCATCTTCAGACCAACAAGCTCAAACTGGTCCTTCCATATGTTACCATGGTCCAGTCCGTGGATTCTTTCCACCTCCTTGAAGCCATAAACAATTGGTGTGCAGCCAATTCCAAAACCATAGACATCCTCCTGGAACTCCATCTGGGTGCAGAGGAAACAAAGTCAGGTTTTACTGAGGAAGAAATCCTTTCTGTTATTAGCGCCGCAGGCACACCCTCTGAAACCCATGGCCACCCTCGGCCGTGTAAGAGGGAGGGGCCCACAGCAAGTGCCCAACGGGCACAGCGAGGTGGGAAGGGCCTGAGCGAAGCGAAGGAGGTTTCAGAGGGTGTGCCTGCAGAGCTGACCAATGTAAGGATTAGGGGATTAATGGGTATGGCCACCAATACGGACGATATGGCTATTGTGGAGGCCGATTTTGCCAGGATCGAGGCGCTTTTCAACAAAATAAAAGCCCTGGATCTGCCGGGCTTTGATCAATTGTCCATTGGAATGTCGGGGGACTGGCCGCTGGCGGTTAAGCACGGGGCCACCATGGTGCGGATTGGGACAGATATCTTCGGCCCCAGGGAGTACTAGCCCACAGGACCGCCTGCAATGCGGAAGAGCCAGTTGCGCAGCTTTCGGAAGACGTTCCACTTTTCCACCTCTTTCAGCATAATTTCCCGGCAATGCTCCTGTTCCTCCAGGAAGCGCTCTTTTGTGCCGTGGGCTACCTCAGCATCGTAGATGATGGAAGAAACCTCGTAATTGAGGAAGAAACTCAGATTGTCGGCATTGGTGGAGCCGATACAGGTAATGTAGTCATCCGAAACGTACATCTTGTTGTGCAGCATCCCTTCCTGCCACTCGAAGATACGGATGCCGCTTGCCAGATAGCCTTTGTACAGGGCTTCTCCCATCCATTGCTGGAAGAAGATATCGTTCTTGGCCGGGACCATCCAGCGCACGTCCACGCCCCGGAGGGCCGCTTCCTTGAGCTTCTGCATGGTGGACGGAGGCGGCGGAAGGTACGGACTCTGGAAATAGAAATAGTCCTGCGCCTGCTCCACGGCCAGTTCAAAGGCATCCCTGAGGGGCAGCCTTTTGTCGATGGGGGAGTCCGGGATAATCTGGATGGTTATTCCGGAATAATGAGGCAGGCTTTTCGGGGGCGGTATCTCTCTAACGGAACTGCCCGCCGGCTTCAGCGAGACGGACGGGGTGTCCGGTGACACACGGTTCCAGTTTTCCTGGAATACCTGTGCCAGCTGGGAAACCACAGGACCGGAATAGCAGGCATCCAGGTCTTTCCAGACAAAGTAATAGTAATCGGCCAGGTTCCGTCCGCCGATATAGGCTATTTCCCCGTCGATGATCATTAACTTCCGGTGGTCCCGGTGGGTGGTGGCAATGGGCGGCAGGATATAATCGGCCACCCATACAGGGAAGCGGAAAAACTCCACCTGGGCGCCTGCATCCTGCAATTGCTTCAGCTTTTTAAGGTCCGAGGCCCTGTTGGCGCCCTTGTCCAGGATAATCCGGACATCCAGACCCGCACGGGCCTTTTCCTCCAGGATGCTGTACAGGTACACGCCGCCGGAATCTACCCGGAAGCGGTACATGTCAATGTAGATGGACTTCCGCGCCTCGCGCAGCTGCTGCAGCATCCATTGAAAGCGGTCCGTGCTAACCGGAACAATGCTCACCTGATTGCCCTGGGTGGGAAGGAGGCCGGTGCTTTCGGCAATGGTGGCGGCCATCTCCCGGTACTCAGGACGGATAATCCCGAAAGCGGGGTTGTCCGCTTCCGGGATTACTCTTTTGTGCATGGGAGCCCTATATCCGCAGCCTGCCAGTAACAAAACCGTGGACAGCAAGCAAACTGCCAGCCGGGCTCTGCTCATCTAGATGGCCAGGGTGAGCATAAGGGCGCCCACCAGACCCAGAATGGCGTAGAATTCCGGGAGGGCGGCGTAGATGAGCGTGTTGGTCTGAACATCATGTCCCTGGGAGATGCCCACGATACCGTTTGCGCACACCTGTCCCTGACGGATGGCCGACAGCATGCAAACCAGGCCCACACCCAGGCCCACACCGAAGAGGATGGGACCGTTGGCGGCAAAGTCAAACTTGTACACCAGGAGCCACATGAAGAAACCCACGAAACCGTAAATACCCTGCGTAGCGGGCAGTGCGGACAGGATGAGGTAACTGCTGGATTTTTCCGGAGCGCGCTTGAGCGCACCCTCGGCGGCGTTACCGGCGATGGTAGTGCCATAGGCACTGCCGATGCCGGCTAGTGACAGCATCAGGCCGAGACCAAGATAACCTAAAATTTCGTTCATAATTGTATTGTTTTTAAAAATTTATTTCTTCACGGGTCTGTAACTGCGTCCCTTTCCGTCGTATCCGGAATTCTTGAAGAACTCCAGGAAATTGAGACGGAGCGGGTGTACAAAGGCGCCCAGGCAGCACATGGCCAGGTTCAGCGTGTGCCCTACGATGAGGATTAGCACGAAGAAGAACCAGCCGGGGCCGATGGATCCGTCTCCCAGGGTCATGGAGGCAATGTCGTTAAAGGCCTTTCCCAGCATACCGCCGGCCAGTCCCAGCGCATACAGACGCAGGTAGCTGAGTACGTCGCCCAGGAGGCCGGTGACCGTATTGTAGGTCTCCCAGAGGCCTGCGCCTATGTTTTTGAGCGGATTCCGCTTGATGTCGTTGAAAAGGAAGATGCCCAGCGCGGACACAATACCCAGGCCGATGACCACCCATTTGAGGATGGGTGCCGGGATGAGGCTCATCATGGCCAGGGCGGCCAGGACCACACCGCCCACTATGAGCAGCGTCCAGCCCCAGGTGCCCAGCGAGCCCAGGAATCCTTTGTTCTTGGTAGCGTAGACGGTCTTGACCACCATGGCCAGGCACAGGTGTACTATACCTATTATCAGTGCCAGCACCATCTGGGCTTCGAAGCCCGCAATGGTGCCCGTTATCATGATGGACTTGAGCCAGGAAGGAATCCAGGACAGGGTGGAAATGTCCACGCCGAAGAAGGTGTGCATCACAATGCCCACCACGAAGGTGCCTGCGCCCAAGATGGTTACCAGCGGCGCCAGGTCCTTGAAACTATCCACCTTCTTGAGCAGGATACCGGCGATAATGAGCATGAGTCCATATCCGGCGTCTCCCATGCACATGGCAAAGAAGAGCAGGAAGAAGATGGAGATATAGGGAGTGGGGTCGAATTCATTATAGTCCGGCCGGCCGTACATGTCCGTAAGGGTTTCGAACTGACGGACGAACCAGTTGTTTTTGAGTTGGATGGGCGGATTGTCCTCGGCCGATGCCGCTTCCTTGAGGTAGAAGACGCCGGTGCTTTCCAGGGCCTCCGTGACCTCCGCGTCCTTTTCCGTGGGGGCGTAACCCACCAGGGTGACGATGGTGTTCTCTGCGGCGGGAACGGCGCTCACGCTGGCCAGGTGGCGGTCCAGGCGGGCATAATCGGCCTTGCAGCGGGCTTCCAGTTCCGGAATCCGGTGCTGCAGGCCCAGGATCTCTCCTTCCAGGGTGTGCAGGAACCGCTCTTTATCTGCCAGGGCGCTCTGGGCCTGACTGGTGTCTCCGGAAGGGGCGGGAACTTCTCCAGGAAGCGGATCTTCACCCGCCACCACAAAATAGACGCCGTCTTTCTCCCGGTTCACAACCGAGAGGGCGTACTGCTGTTCCCACTCTTCCTTGAAAAGCTTGCTGCTCAGTTTGTGGAAGTGGAGGGGAACGCCTGCATCGGCAAGCTGCCGTACAATTTCCGGATCAAAGCTGCCCCAGGCCTTCCTGGCAACGATTTCCTTCTCCAGGTTCTTTACCTGCTCCAGGGTTTCCGAGTAGAGCATGAGGGTACCGCCGGCCAGCCGGACCAGGTCTTCCTCCTCCTCAAAGACAACCACTTCCGTCCCTTCCGGGATGTACACCTTCCGGAGTCCCTGGATGAGTCCGTTCATAAGGTCCAGCTCGGACGATATCTCCCGCGAAGCATCGTCTACCGGCTTCACGCTGCGGGTGATGTCCATGAGGCCCAGCTCCTGCAGCTGTTCCACCAGCGATCCCTGCTGCCCGTTAAGGAGCACGAAGGAATATTTGGTCATGCGGGCTATCATAGCTGGGAGGCCTCCTCTTCCTCGGCGTGACGTTTCTTCACAATCTTGGACGAGGCCTTGGACAGGTTCTCCTCGTCTTCCATATAGCGCTTGATCTTGCGGATGGCTTCCTGGTAGCCGGGAATCTGCACCTTTTCGTAGAGGTTCACCTTCTGGGTGGTCTTCCGGCGGTTGTAGTCCAGGATGCGGGCTTTTTCCTTATATACCTCGCTCTCTATGCCCAGGCGGCTCAGTTCCTTGAGGATGGCCACCCCGTCGGCATACCAGGCGGGCTTTACGAAGGCGTTGAAGGGCAGGATCCGGTAATGGATCTCTCCCAGGGCGGGCGTCTTTACGCCGGCTACCTTCTTGGTGTACAGATCCACATCCGTTATCTCTATGAGACCCGGCTCGAATTCGTTCCAGAGTGCGGAGAGATAGTCGTACTTCCGGAGGGTCTCATCCAGCTCTTCAATAAGGCGGTCGCTGTCGGCCTTGGCCTTTCGCACCTCCAGCCGCAGCGCGCTCTCCTTGTTCTGCAGGGTAGGGAGGGCCCGCTGCCGCACCTTGAGCTGCTTGCCCAGTTCCGTCAGCGATGTCTTGTTGTATTGGAATTTGATGGCCATTTAGGATTTCCAATATTTATCGATGAGTGCCTGTTTGATACCGGTCTCTGCGGGGCTGAAATACTTGCCGAAGAGCTTCCAGGCCGTATCCAGCATCTCCGTGATGGTGATGTTGACGTCAATGGCCAGAAGTTCGCGGGCGTAGTCCTTGGCGTAGGAGAGGCAGCGGTGGTCATAGTCGGAGAGGTCAAAACCGTTCTCCAGTTTGGTCTTGGCGTTCTGTGCATCGGCATAGAGTCGCACGGACGCGTTCATCACCTGGCTGTGGTCCTCGCGCGTTTTCTTGTTCTGCACCAGCTGCTTCAGTCGGGACAGGGAGCGGAACGGGTCGATGATCACTTTTCCGGTGTCCGTATCGGCCTTTAAGTACAGCTGACCTTCCGTGATGTAGCCGGTGTTGTCCGGGATGGCGTGGGTGATGTCTCCGTCGTTAAGGGTTGTCACCGCAATGATGGTGATGGAGCCCTCCGTGGGCAGCTGAACGGCCTTTTCGTAAATCTTCGCGAGGTCGCTGTACAGGGAACCCGGCATGGAGTCCTTGGAAGGGATTTGGTCCATGCGGTTGGAAACGATGGAGAGGGCATCGGCATACAGGGTCATGTCCGTGAGGAGCACCAGCACCTTCTCGTTCTTGTCCACGGCAAAGTATTCGGCCGCCGTGAGGGCCATATCCGGCACCAGGAGCCGCTCTACGGGCGGATTCTCCGTGGTGTTGATGAAGCAGATAATCTTGTCCAGGGCTCCGGCAGCTTCGAAGCGGCCGCGGAAATACAGGTAGTCGTCGTTGGAAAGGCCCATGCCGCCCAGGATGATCTTGTCTACATCGGCGCGGATAGCCACATCGGCCATTACCTGGTTATAGGGCTGGTCCGGATCGGCAAAGAAAGGAATCTTCTGGCCGGACACCAGGGTGTTGTTTAGGTCGATGCCCGCAATACCCGTGGGAATGAGCTGCGAGGGCTGGCGACGCTTGTACGGGTTCACGGACGGACCGCCGATCTGGCGGACCTCACCGTCAATCTCCGGACCTCCGTCGATGGGATGTCCGTAGGCGTCGAAGAAACGCCCGGAGAGCTGTTCCGAGACCTTGAGTGCAGGGGGTTCTCCCAGGAAGGTGACTTCCGCGTCCGTGGGGATGCCTTCCGTGCCGGAGAAGATCTGGAGGGTGACAACGTCCCCCTTGATACGAACCACCTGGGCCAGTTTTCCGCCCACGACGGCCAGCTCATCGTTGGAAACGCCTTGGGCCCGGAGGCTCACCGTTGCCTTGGTGATGCCTTCCAGCCGGGTATAGATTCTTTGGTATGCTTTCATAATACAAATAGTATGAGATCCCCGAGCAGGTCGGGGATGACGGGGTTAAGCCGTCATTTTCTTTACGGTTTCGTTGTAGGCCCAGAACTGCTCGCTCTCGTAAACGGAGTAATTCATCTGGCGGAGTTCGTTGATGAGGTTCTTGAAGAATTCGCGGCATTTCTCGAAGTCTTCAAATTCGTAGTCTTTCTGGCAAACGCCAAGGACCAGGTCCAGCATAAAGCGCTGCCGATCCATGGGGCAGAGGGAATCCACCGGGTCGAAGCCGTCCTGCTGGAGGATGATGAAGTCCACCAGTTCGCTCTTCCAGAAGCTCACGTGGTAGCTCATGGGAACGCCGTCGTCGCCCAGGATGTTGATCTGTTCGGCCGCTTCCTTGCCGCGGCGGATGATGTTCTTGGCCAGCAGCACCTTGTCCACCCAGCTTTCTTCCACGGTCTTGTTAAGATAGCCGATGATTTCCGGATACTCCAGGTACTTGGAATAGGATTCCAGCGGGCCCACGGCGGGGTAGCGCTTCTGGTCGGCGCGACCTTGTTCCAGAGCATAGAAGCAGCGGGCGGCCTTCTTGGTGGATTCCGTGACGGGCTCCTTGAGGTTACCGCCGGCGGGGGACACCGTGCCGATGAAGGTGACGGCGCCTCTTTCCCCGTTGTTCAGGATCACCATGCCAGCGCGGGAGTAGAAATTGGAGATGATGGCCGACAGGTCCACCGGGAAGGCATCGGCACCCGGAAGTTCCTCCATACGGTTACTCATCTCACGGAGGGCCTGGGCCCAACGGGAGGTGGAATCGGCCAGCAGGAGGCACTTGAGACCCATGGCCCTATAATATTCGCAGATGGTCATGGCCGTGTATACGGACGCCTCACGGGCGGCCACGGGCATGTTGGAGGTGTTGCAGATGATGGTGGTACGCTCCATGAGGTGACGTCCGGTGTGCGGGTCTATGAGTTCCGGGAATTCCGTGAAGATTTCCACCACCTCGTTGGCGCGTTCGCCGCAGGCGGCCATCACAATCACGTCGGCGTCTCCCTGCTTGGCAATAGCGTGCTGGAGCACGGTCTTACCGCAGCCAAAGGGGCCGGGGATAAAGCCCGTACCGCCTTCTGCAATGGGATTCATGGTGTCTATGACGCGGACGCCGGTTTCCATGATGCGGTCCGGACGAGGTTTCTCTCGGTATCCCTTGATGGCCATCTTCACGGGCCATTTCTGCACCATGGTCACGGGGACATCGGCCCCGGAAGCGTCTGTGAGAACGGCAATTACGGTATCAACCGTGTAAGAGCCGGCCTCCTTGACGGACTTGACGGTATAGGAACCCTGGAAGGAGAAGGGGACCATGATCTTGTGGGGCAGCCAGCCTTCCTTTACCTCTCCCAGCCAATCGGCCGCCACAACGGCGTCCCCGGGCTTGGCAATGGGCGTGAAATCCCACTTCTTTTCCCGGTTGATGGGCTCCGTGTATTCTCCCCGCTTGAGGAAGACGTCCGTCATGGTGGTAAGGTCGTTCTGCAGGCCGTCGTACACGCTGGAGAGCAGGCCGGGGCCCAGGGTGGCTTCCAGCATCCGGCCCTCGAATTCTACGGTGTTGCCGCCCCTGAGGCCGCGGGTGCTTTCGAACACCTGCACGGATGCGTTCTTGCCATTCACTTTGATGACCTCCGCCATCATCTTCACGCCATGCGATTCAATGTAGCAGATCTCGTTCTCCGAAACCGGCCCGTCCACCTCTACGGTGACAAGGTTGGAAACAATGCCGGTAACAATCCCTTTTGTCTTCATATGGTTATTGTTCTTTGTATTCTACACCTTTAAAGGTTCCCCGGACCTCATCCACCAGCTTCCGGAACAGCTCCCGGCCCGTTTCCTCGTCCAGGGCCAGCCAGCGGTCCACAATGTGCAGCTTGGCAACATATGCCAGCACGGCGGTAAGGTCGAAGTTGTGGAACAGCGCCAGGCTGTCTATCTTCTCCCAAACAATGTCGTCCAGCCCTTTTTCCCGCCTTAGCAGGTCCCGGTCTGCGAGCACGGCTTCCACTTTGGAGGCCTCTTCAAATTCTCCTCCCCGGAAGCGGTAGAGATCTATATCCAGTCCCTCGTCCTCATCCGTGCCTTTCCCGCTTAGCACATCCATTTCCGGACTCCGGCCCAGCTCCCGGTTCAGGAAGCGGACCTTGGCGTTGCGGAGGTTAAGGTCGAAGCGGAAATACTCCCGGAGGAAACCCTCTTTCCGGGAAAGGGCGTTGGCATAGAAGTCTGCGTCCAGCTTCTTGGCATCGAAGCCGTCCAGCAGGAACTGCAGGGCTTCCAGGTCCTTCTCTCCCAGGTCTCTCCGGATTTCCGCGAGCACATCGGCAAAGCCTTTGCTTCCCTGGGCATACTGATAGTCTGCGGTGAGGAAGGGGAGGCTGGAGATTATGTACTCGTAATTGCCCATGGCTTAGCCGAACAGGATTTTCTTGGTGGCGGGACGAAGGTATTCGCCCACCAGATCCCGGAAACTCTCTTCCGTAAAGCTGATGAAGTAGCTGCCGTCCTTGGGGCCGATCTTGAAGCCGCCGCTGAACTTCTTGGAGAAAGTGGCTTCCACGCCCTTGCCGATGGCCTTGGCCAACTCGTTTTTAACAAAGGGCTCCAGACCCTTCTTGAGGTTTTCCGGCAGCACAAGGGCCAGGTCCTGCGACTCCTGGGTGGAGAAACGCTGGGCCACGGCGGTAAGGATGCCTTTCACGAATTCCTCCGAAGAGAGGGCATCCTTGACGGGCTTGTCCACGGCTTCTGCCACAATGAGCTTCTCAAGGTTCTCCCGGGTGGCCTGGAGGGCTTGGGTGGAGGCCATCTTAACGTCGCCTTCCATCTTTATCTTATAGTCCTCCGCGTCCTTGCGGGCCTTTTCCAGAATGGCTTCCGCCTCTTCCTTGGCTTTCTTCACAATATCGGCCGATTCTTCACGGGCCTTGGCCAGAAGGGCTTCGCCTTCTTCCTTTCCCTTTGACAAGCCCTCATTGTAGAGTTTCTGGGTAAGTTCCTGGAGTTTATCCATATTAGTGCAATTAATAATGTTGTCTATAGTCAAGTCTAAAATTAATAGACTATTTGCAAATATACAAATATTTATCTACAAATAAAATATAAAAAACAGAGCTCTTTGAGCCCGCAGGGCGATAGCAAGTCCCTTCCCCGAGGGGAGGGATTTAGGGAGAGGGTAACGTAAGACAGTCGTGGCGTGAGCCCGGGGGCACAGTACGTACATGTCGTCAAAACATGTACGTACTGTGCATGCCTATCGTGAAATCACTTAACTGCGGATCCAGCGCTTTGCCGAAGTCTATGCCCAGGGTCATGTTGGTGTTGATGTGGACGGCTGCGCCAACACCGCCGCTTAGCATGATGGGCAGCTGACGGTCCTGGTACAGGCCTGGCAGGGTTTTCTGCTCTTCTAGCCTGTAGGTCCGGGTGATTGCGCCCAGGTCCATGAACGGCATAAGGACAAGGTCTATGTGCTGTTTGAAAAGGTCAAACTTGAAAAGGGTGGCACGGAGCTCCAAGTTGGCCCAGGCAATGCCGGGAGCCAGGATCCTGTCGTACCTGTAACCCCGGATGGTATAGCGGCTTCCCAGGCCTTCGTACTCCTCGTACTGGTAAAGGAGAGTGGAGATTTCCGACAGATTATAGTACGGCATTTCTCCCAGGAACTGGTGCTGGAGGCCGATATGATAGGCAAAGGTGAGCCGGTTGAAAATGATGGGGACAAAGTGCCGGAAATGGGCCACCACCTGTGCGTAGTGGTACTTTTTGTGGGACAGGTCCAGATTTCCGTTAAGGTACAGCTCTCCGTAAAGGCCCTTGCCGGGGAAGAGCTCCACGTCCCTGGTGTCGTAGGTGAAACCGGCCTTCAGTTCCAGCGAAGCGCCGCCATGGGCCTCGTCGGCACGGATGAGTCCGGCGTCCTGGTATGCCAGCCATAGGCTGTTGCCGGAATCGTAATTGCTAAGGTTGTAATCCTGTAGACGGATATAGCGGAACACCAGACCGCCCATCCAGTTGAGCTGGTTCCTGCCTTCCCGCTGAATCACTGCCACCGCGCGGACCACCTGTTTGTGGTTGTTGTAGTATGCGGTGCGGGTTGCCTTGTTGGTTTCCAGGGCCGCGTCAAAGGGCGCAGCAACGCCGTTGAAACCGTAAAAGTTATTGGCGCTGGCATCCCGGTAGGTGAGGGAAGCGGTAATGCGTGCGCCCGGAATGAGCGTATGGGAGTCGAACATCCCGTGGACGTACCAGGCGCCTTTTGTGGCCCAGGCGGCCGCCACGGCGATGTGATGGTAGAAATTGGGATAGATGGTCCCGTCTCCGTAGTAGAAAAAATCACTGAAGGCGCCCATGTTAAGGCCCAGGTCCGAATTGTAGCTTAAATCCGGCATGGGAACGAATGACCAGCCGGTCTTGGGGGCCGATTCCTCCTGGCCGAAAAGGTTGGCGGCGATGAACAGGACCGCCAGGGATAGAAGTACACGTTTCATATCCACAAATATACGAAAAAGAATTGGATAATGGGCCGATTTAAAAAGTCAAACAAAATTTGCATATTTCCTTAAAAGTTATAACTTTGTAGTCAAGAAACGGTTGTTTTTGCAACCAAATCCACAAACACTGAACTAATATGGCAGATAAGAACCTACTTTTGGGAGATGAAGCCCTGGCTTTGGGGGCTCTGCATGCCGGTCTGTCGGGCGTTTATGCCTATCCCGGCACTCCCTCCACCGAAATCACGGAATACATCCAGCTGCACCCGCTTGCGCGGGAGCGCAACGTGCACAGGGACTGGTCCTGTAACGAGAAAACGGCCATGGAAGGCGCCCTGGGCATGTCCTATGCCGGCAAGCGCGCCCTGGTGTGCTTCAAGCACGTGGGACTCAACGTGTGCGCGGATCCTTTCATGGGATCGGCCATGACCGGTGCCAACGGCGGCCTGGTGATAGCCTCCTGTGACGACCCTTCCATGCACAGCTCCCAGAACGAGCAGGATTCCCGCTTCTACGGCGCCTTCGCCATGATGCCGGTGTTCGAGCCCTCCAGCCAGCAGGAAACCTACGAGATGGCCCGCGAAGCCTTCGACTATTCGGAAAAACGCGGTATCCCGGTGCTCATGCGCCTTACAACCCGCATGGCCCATTCCCGCGCCGTGGTGGAAAGCGGGGCCGATATAAGGGAGCAGAACCAGCTCCATTACCCGGCCAATCCCCGCCAGTGGGTCACCCTGCCGGTGAATGCCCGTGTGCGGAACCGCCAGTTAATCAAGGATTACCAGACCTTTGAGGCCGATGCGGCCGTCTCCCGTTTCAACACCCTCACGAGGGGAACGGACAGGAGCATGGGCATCATCGCCTGCGGCATTGCATATAATTACCTGATGGAGAACTTCCCGGACGGATGCCCGTATCCGGTGCTCAAGGTCTCCCAGTATCCCTTCCCCCGGGAACTGGCCCGGAAGCTTGCCGGCATGGTGAAAACCCTCCTGGTCCTGGAAGAAGGCCAGCCGCTGGTGGAAGAGCGTCTCAACGGCGTATTCCCCACGGGAATCACCGTACACGGCCGTCTGGACAACACCGTGCCCCGGGACGGAGAACTAACCCCGGATGCGGTCCGTGCCGCCCTGGGCCTTCCCGCCCTGCCGGAATATCCCGCTTCACAGGTTGTTGCACCCCGTCCGCCAGCCCTCTGCCAGGGCTGCGGCCACCGGGATTTCTTCACCGCCCTCAATAACGTCCTCAAGGACTTTGAAGGCGCCCGCGTCTTTGGCGATATCGGCTGCTACACCCTGGGCTGGATGCCGCCGTTCCGCTCCCTGCACACCTGCGTGGAGATGGGCGCTTCGGTAACCATGGCCCTGGGATCGGCCTATAGCGGCACCTATCCTGCCGTGGCGGTGATAGGGGACTCCACCTTCACCCACAGCGGCATGACGGGCCTTCTGGACGCCGTCAACGGAAAGGCCGATGTAACCGTGTGCATCTCGGATAACCTCACCACCGGCATGACGGGCGGCCAGGATTCGGCCGGTACCGGACGCCTGGAGGCCATCTGCGAGGGCTTGGGCGTGGAACCGGAGCACATCCGCACCATAGTCCCGCTTCCCAAGAATTATCCGGACATGGAGAAAGTGATCCGGGAAGAAATTGAGTATCACGGCGTTTCCGTGATCATCAGCCGCCGCGAATGCATCCAAACCCTTAAACGTCACGCAAAGAAATGAAAAACGATATCATCCTCGCCGGTGTGGGAGGACAAGGCATCCTCTCCATCGCAACGGTTATCGGCTCGGCCGCCCTGGAACAGGGACTCTATCTTAAGCAGGCCGAAGTACACGGCATGAGCCAACGGGGCGGCGACGTGCAGTCCAACCTCCGCCTGGGTACGGAACCCATTCACAGTGACCTTATTCCCAAGGGTGGGGCCGATCTTATCGTGTCCCTGGAGCCCATGGAGGCGCTCCGTTATCTGCCTTACCTTTCCAAGGAAGGTTGGATCATAACCAACACCACGCCGCTGGTGAACATCCCGGACTATCCGGATATGGAGGCCGTGATGGCGGAACTTAACAAGCTCCCTCGCGTGGTAGCCCTGGATGTGGATGCCATCGCAAAGGACCTGGGATCCCCGCGCGGCGCCAATATGGTGCTCCTGGGAGCCATGGCTTCCGTGCTGCACATCCTGGAGCCGGAGAAGCTCCGGGAGGGTATCTGCCGCATCTTTGCCCGCAAGGGAGACGCCGTGGTGGAATCCAATATCAAGGCCTTTGACGCAGGCCTGGCTTTTTCCCAAAACCGCAAATAAAATGGAACTTCCTATTTCCAAAGAAACGCTTTACCGGCAATTCCGGGAAATGGGCATAGACGACATTTCCAGGACCACCATCCGGCAGTGCTCCATGGTGGGATCGGCCCTGGAGGAGGTCTCCGGAGAACGCTTTTCGCACCTGGAGTTCGGCGTGCCGGGCATCCCGGCCTGCCCCATCGGCATTGAGGCGCAGAAGAAGGCCCTGGATGCGGGCATCCCTTCCATCTATCCTTCCGTCCAGGGCATTCCGGAGCTCAAAAAGAACGCCTCCCGCTTCATCAAGGCCTTTATTGACATTGACATAGATCCCAAGGGAATCGTACCCACGGTGGGTTCCATGCAGGGGAGTATGACCAGCATCCTGGAATGCTCCCAGCTGCAGCCCGGGAAGGACACTATCCTGTACATCTGTCCCGGATTCTCCGCCCACGGCCGTCAGCCGGACCTGCTGGGTATCAAGAATCTCATGTTTGATATCTATGAGTACCGGGCCGAAAAGCTCCGCGACAAGCTGGAGTCATACTTCTCCCAGGGAAACATTGCCGCCATCCTGTATTCCAACCCCAACAATCCGGCCTGGATCTGTCTCACGGAAGAGGAACTGCAGATTATCGGCGAGCTGGCCAACAAGTACGATGTTATTGTACTGGAAGACATGGCGTACCTTTGCATGGACTTCCGCAAGGACATGTCCGTGCCCTTTGAGCCGCCCTTTCAAAGCACCGTGGCCCGCTATACGGACAATTACGTGATCCTGCTTTCCGGCTCCAAGATCTTCAGCTATGCAGGCGAGCGCATTGCCGTGGTGTGCATCTCGGACAAGCTTTACAAGCGGGAATATCCGGCCCTCAAGGAGAAGTGGAACATTGCCAGCTTCGGCGACAACTTCATCTTGAACTACCTGTACGTGAACACCTCCGGTGCCTCGCATTCGGCCCAGTACGCCCTGTCGGCCATGTTCGAGGCCTCGGTGGACGGCCGATACAACTTTGTGAAAGAGCTCCGGAACTACGGCCTCCGGGCGCACAAGTCCCGCAAGATCTTCGATGCCAATGGCTTCCACCTGGTCTATGACAAGGACATGGAACAGACCATCAGCGACGGCTTCTTCTACACCGTGAGCTATAAGGACCTGAACAACAGGGACCTGCTGGAGGCACTCCTGCGCTGCGGCATCATCGCCATCCCGCTCAACACCACCGGAAGCGGCCAGAGCGGCATCCGCGTCTGTGTGTCCCGTCTCCTCACCGATGAAGACTTTAATTTGCTTGATCAGCACTTAAAACTTTTTGTAGATCTTGTCAATAAAACCCTTTGAGCCCCGCAGGGGCGATAGGAAAGGGGTAACATGGGTAAATTAATATTTATATTATGAAATATGTAAGTGCCGATGAGGCTGTGAAACTTGTGCGAAGCGGCGACACCGTATGCTGCCAAGGCGGTGCCTCGGTGCCGGTCCTGTTGCAGGAAGCGCTGGCCCGCCGCCATGCGGAGCTCCGGAACGTGACCATCACCTCCGGGTTCAACGTGCACAGGGATCCCGCACCTTTCTGCAAGCCGGAATACAAGGACAGTTTCCTTGTTAACAGCATCTTTATCAGTGCCGACCAGCGGGCGCACGTGGCGGCCGGCTACGGCTCCATGACCCCCGCTTTCCTGGGGGAGGTGCCCGGCATGTTCCGCCGCGGGGAATTCCCTGTGGATGTGGCGTTTATCACCTGCTCCCTGCCGGACGAGAACGGCTTCTGCAGCTTTGGCATATCGGCCGATATCGCCGTGTCCGCAGCCGAAGTGGCGCGCGACGTGATTGCCCTGGTGAGCCCCAACATTCCGTACTTGTACGGAGACTGCCTCATCCATGAGAGCAAGATATCGGCGGCGGTGCTTTGCGACGTGGCGCCTTTCGCCATGACCTTTGGCGAACCCACGCCCATCGAGGCGGCCATCGGCGCCAACGTGGCCTCGCAGATTCCGGACGGCGCCTGCCTGCAAATTGGCGTTGGAGGCATCCCCAATGCCGTTTTGAACGGTATCAAGCACCACCAGCACCTGGGCCTTCACACGGAGGCCATGACGGACGGCGTTATCCGCCTCATGAAGGAAGGCGTCATTGACAACAGCCTCAAGAAGGTAAAGCCCGGCGTGAGCGTGGCGGCCCTGGCCATCGGCTCCAAGGAGATGTACGAGTATATAGACCATAACAAGACCATGGAGTTTTTTGACGTGGCCTATACCAACGATCCCTTCCTGATTGCCCAGAACCCCCGCGCCTGTGCCATCAATTCGGCCATCGAGGTGGACCTTACCGGTCAGATCTGTGCCGATTCTATCGGTGACACCATCTTCTCCAGCGTGGGCGGCCAGCACGATTTCATGTACGGCTGCTCCCTGTCCGAAGGCGGACGCACCTTCATAGCCCTGCCGTCCCGTACGGCCAAGGGGAAGGCCAAGATCGTGGCTCATCTGGCCCCCGGCGCCGGCGTTGTGACCACCCGTTTCCAGACCCAGTACGTGGCCACGGAGCATGGCATAGTGTATTTACGCGGAAAGAGCCTGGCCGAAAGGGCCAAGCTCCTCATTTCCATCGCCCATCCCGACGACCGGGAGGAATTGGAGAAAGCCGCGTGCGAACGCTTCGGCTACAGCTTTTTAAGGATAAAAAGCTGAGCCCCTTTTTCTCACGTTACCCCTCCCAATTCCCGTTTTCCCTCCCTCGGGGAGGGAAAAGGCTGTCGGACAAGTCCTCCGAAGTTTACCCAAGGAAGCCAAGAAGTATACCGGCTGCTACGGCAGAACCTATGACTCCGGCCACATTCGGGGCCATGGCGTGGGTTAGCAGGTGGTTGGAAGGATCGGCCTCCAGACCTACGGTCTCGCTCACGCGCGCCGCATCCGGCACGGCGGAAACGCCTGCGTTGCCGATGAGCGGATTGATCTTCTTGCCCTCCGGCAGGAAAAGGTTCATGAATTTGACGAAGCTTACGCCGAAGGTGGTGGCGATCACGAAGGATGCCAGACCCAGCCCGAAGATGAGCACGCTGCGGCCAGTGAGGAAGACGTCGGCCTGGGTGGAGGCACCCACGGTGAGGCCGATGAGGGTGGTTACAACGTCTATGAGCGGTCCTCCTGCCGTTGCGGCCAGGCGTTTGGTTACTCCGCTCTCCTTCAAGAGGTTACCGAAGAAAAGCATGCCCAGCAGCGGCAGGCCGGAAGGCACGATGAAAGCCGTACAGATGAAACCTACGATGGGGAAGATGATCTTCTCCCGCTGGCTCACCGTGCGGGGCTTGTTCATCCGGATGAGGCGCTCCTTCTTGGTTGTAAGGAGCAGCATGATGGGCTTTTGGATTACCGGTACCAGCGCCATGTAGGAATAGGCCGATACCGCGATGGCGCCCATCAGCTCCGGCGCCAGCTTGGAGCTGAGGAAAATGGCCGTGGGACCGTCTGCACCTCCGATGATGCCGATGGCACCGGCCTCGTTGGGCAGGAAACCTACCGCGAGGGCCAGCAGGTACGCGCCGAAGATACCCAGCTGTGCCGCGGCCCCGATGAGGATGAGCCGCGGCTGGGAGATCAGCGCGCTGAAGTCTGTCATGGCACCTATCCCCAGGAAAATCAGCGGCGGATACCAGCCGTTCCTAACGCCGTGGTACAGGATGTTGAGCACCGAGTTCTCCTCGTAAATGCCTATCCTTAAGCCCACTCCGGTGGCCGGATCAAAGAACAGCGGGATGTTGCCGATGATCATGCCGAAGCCGATGGGCACCAGCAGCAGCGGCTCCCACTTCTTGACAATGCCAAGCGTGATGAAGATGAGGCCAATGCATATCATGGCCAGATGCTGCCAGGTGCAGTTGGCAAATCCCGTGAACTGCCAGAATTGCCGCAGGCTGTCTAATACGGTTTCCATTAGCCGATGGTTACAATGTCTGCGCCTTCCAGTACGGAATCACCCTTGCGGGCGTGGATGGCCGTAACGGTACCGTCGGCCTCCGAGAGAATGTCGTTCTCCATCTTCATGGCCTCAATCACGGCCAGCTTCTGTCCGCGCTTCACCGCCTGTCCCTCCTTCACGTCAATGGAGATAATGATGCCGGGAAGCGGGCTCTTGATCACTGTGCCGGCGCCGGCAGCAGGTTTCGGAGCGGGGGCAGGGGCAGTTGCGGGCTGAGATCCCCGGTCGGAGCCGGGGATGACGGCGGGCTTTGCGTCATTGCCGGCCTGACCGGCAATCTCCTGCTCCAATTCTACCTGATAATCGGCACCGTTAACATTTACGGACAGCATCTTGCCTTCGGCCTCGCCGATGGTCACTGCGTAATCCTTGCCGTTGATCTTGAACTTGTATTCTTTCATAATCGTATGTATATAATCTTATGAGATCCCCGGTCGGAGCCGGGGATGACGTCATGCCCGACTACGATCGGGCATCTTTCTAAAATTCAATTCTTTATTGTTCCAGGCTGATTCCTTGCGCACTATGGTCACAATGCCCGGCTCCACATCGTGGATTGCGTCGTTCAGGTACAGATGGACGGCCGTTGCTATGGCTGCGTATTCATCTCCGGAACACTCCATGTCCAGCGCCAGCGCTATGGCCGCCGCCACTTCTGCATCCGGCGTGCCCTTTACGGCTTTCTTGGGTTTGGGTGCCCGTTTGAACTTCCCGGAGAAAAGGCCTCCGGAGAAACTGTAGATGAAATACAGCACAATCAGCGCGGTGAACACCACCGTCACGCTTATGAGGGTGAGCGTCCAGCCGTGCGGGTCCGTTTCCATCATGCGGTCCCCGCCCGCCGTGAGAAGGATATTATAAAGGAAGGTTGTCATGTTTTTTGGCGGGGATTTCCTGGCGTTTGCCAGCTAACTGTTCCAGGGCGCGGATTACGCGGAAACGGGTGTTGCGCGGTTCAATCACGTCATCGATATAGCCCTTCTGGGCGGCCTGGTAAGGATTGGAGAAGAGCTCTTCATATTCCTTCTTCTTCTTGTCGAAAATGGCCTGGGCGTTCTCCGGATCGGCTTTTATGTCCTTGGCATAGAGGACGTTCACGGCGCCGTCGGCCCCCATTACCGCAATCTGCGCGCTGGGCCAGGCGTAGTTGAT
>JAIKYL010000037.1 GCA_024683255.1 Bacteroidales bacterium
CGTGGCCGAGAACGGCTTTGCCAGCCACTGGAGTTACAAGGGCGTGAAGAGTGAGGAAACCATGACGCGCTGGCTCACCTCAGTGCGCTATGCGCTGGAGCATCCGGGGGATAGCGAAGGACCGGAAGACCTGCCGCAGCCGCCGTCCCGGGAAATCTTTGTTTTTACTCCCTCCGGAGAACTCCGGATCCTGCCCGCAGGGGCTACGGTGCTGGATTTTGCCTTTGGCATCCATACCAACATCGGCGCCAAATGCGTGGGCGCCAAGGTGAACGGGAAAGCGGTTTCCATCCGGGAAAAGCTGGCTACGGGAGACTCCGTGGAAATCCTCACTTCCAAGAACCAGCATCCCAATCAGGACTGGCTGGGCTGGGTGGTCTCTTCCAAGGCCCGTTCCAAGGTAAAGCAGGCCCTGGCAGCGCAGGAGCAGTCCCGCGCGGCCGACGGGAAGGAACTGTTGGAACGCCGGCTCAAGAACTGGAAACTGGAATTCCCGGACGCCATGGTCACGGAGTTTCGAACCAAATTCGGCTACAGTTCTTTAACGGCCTTCTATGCCGCTATCGGCGAGGGAGTTTTGGATGTTAACACCGTCAAGGACTTTATCCAGAGCGAGGCCGAAAGGCATGCGGCGTCTGTGGAGGCGGCGGAGGTGGCGCAGGCATCGGCCAAGGCTGCCCGGCACTTCGACTCCAAGGACGACATCCTGGTGCTCAACGCCAAGGACGTGAAGGGCATAGACTACAGGATGGCCAAATGCTGCAATCCGGTGTTTGGGGACGACGTTTTCGGCTTTGTTACGCGCGAGGCGGGCATCAAGATTCACCGCATCACCTGCCCCAACGCCGCCCGCCTGCTGGAGTTGTATCCGTATAGGATTCAAAAGGTTAAATGGGCCGATACGCCCTCTTCCGGCAGCTTCCAGGTGGCTCTGAAGGTGATTACGGACCTGGAAAGCTCTGTACTTAACAAGATAATGGAAGTGGTGGGCCAGTTCAAGGCCAGCATCCGTTCTTTCAACGTGAACGAGAACCAGCGTGCCGGCACCTACGAAATCTCCATGAAGCTCTCCGTCCCTTCCAACCTGGAGCTGGACAAGGTGGTTTCCCAGATCCGCGCCTTAAAGCATGTGGTGAAGGTGACGCGGAGTTAGCTATATACTATTCAATTGATTATGAGACGTTTTAATTTTTTGTTTGCTTTGTTGACTGGGCTTGTTTTGGTGTTTGCCTGCGGGAAACCTGAGCAATCGTCCACCATCCCGGTGGAATCCGTGTCGCTTAACAAGACGGAACTGAACCTTATTGAGGGCGGGAGCGAAACGCTTACTGCCACGGTGGCACCGGGGGATGCAACGGACAGGACCGTGACCTGGAGCAGTGCGGACGCCACCGTTGCCACAGTGGAACAGAACGGTTATGTGACTGCCGTGAAAGAGGGGAAAACTACCGTTACGGCCATGGCCGGCGGAAAAAGCGCAAGCTGTACCGTTACGGTTACCAAACCCATTAAGTTTTCCATCACCCCCAACAGTGCGGAGCTGGAGGCTGAAGGCGGCAAGTTTACGGTTACTGTAACCTGCGGAACCACTTATCATATAGACAGTAAGCCGGACTGGGTCACAGAAGAATCCGTAACCAACATGGTACATACTTTCTCCGTGCCGGCCAATCCTGCTTCCGAGGAGCGTAGCGGTGTAATTGTGTTCTGTGATGACAAGGGCACCTGCATGCCTTGCACCGTTAAGCAGAAGGCGGGAACCGGCAGCATTGAGTTTTTCGACTGGTCTCAAGCCTTCAGTCACCGTTCACTCATGATGCGGTTCACGGCCACCTGGTGCGGCTGGTGTCCCAGAATGAACAAGTCGGTCCGTCTGGCCCAGGAGCAGAACCCGGGGAAGATTGAGGTACTGAATCTCCACGGTGGTGGCAGCACTCTGGACTTCTCCGGCACCAGTTCACTCATGAGCCAATACGGCATCGAAGGTTTCCCCACCGGTGTCCTGGACGGCAGACGTCTGGTAGAGAATTATGACATAGATTATACGGCTTCCTTGATAGGCAAGTATATGCAGGAAACGGAACAGAATTATCCGGTTTCCAGCGCCATTGGCTTTGAGTCTTCCTGGAGCGGACAGACCCTGAGTGTGGATGTGTCCTTATATCTGCGTTATGCCGCCAATTACAAGGCGACCGTGCTTCTTTTGGAGGATGGAATTGTAAAAGCCCAGACCGACTATGAAGAAGGAAATCACAGCAACTATGTCCATGACAACATTGCCAGAATGGCCATTTCCAATATTAACGGCAGTTCATTCTCTACCACTGGGGATCAGATTGTAAAGCATCTCAAATATACCGTCGCGGTTCCTTCTATTTACAACAAATCCAAACTGAGAATCCTGGTGTATGTCCAGCGGGAATTCGGTTCCCAGACAGTGCTTCAGTCGGCCAGCTACGGAGACTATTATGTGGATAACTGCGCATCAGGAGAGGCCGGCGGGTCGCTTGCCCCTTCTGGTTCAGGACAGGGAGACCGGCTGTGAGACATTCCCTGATACCCATCCTTCTTGCACTGATGCTGCCTCCGGTGGCATCGGCGCAGGACTGGGGGCATGTGTCCGGAGGCGTTGAGTCCAATTCCATCCTGTACTCCGACGGTGCTTTCCGTTCCAACAATTACCTGAAGCTGGATTACGTGAAGGGCCGGTTCTCGGCCGGCATCCAGGCCGAATATTACCCCACGCCGCTGCTGGGCTATGACCTCCGGCTCAAGGGAATCGGCGTGCCGGGCAAGTACCTTGCCTGGACGGATGAGACCTGGGGGATTACGGCAGGGGACTTTTACGATCAGTTTGGAACCGGCATCATCTACAGGAGCTGGGAAGACCGCAACCTGGGCTGGAACAATTCCCTGGGCGGCGGACGCGTGAACTTCCGCACCCGTAACGATGTCTTTTCTTTCAAGGCGCTGGGCGGCTTCGCCCGGGAAGGCCTGTGGTACGGTTCCCATGCGCTCACGGGTGCCGAGGCTATGTTGCAGCTGGGCTCCTTCCAGCTGGGCGGCAGTGGAGTAGTCCGTTTTGGGGACGGTGCTCCGGCATGGTCCTGGAGCGCCCTGTCGGCCTATGAAAAAGGCGGATTCTCCGCCCGGGCCGAATGGGTTGGGAAGAAGGATGGAAACGCCCAGACGCTGGAATTGGCCTATGCCAGGGGGAAGTTTTCATCGGCCTTTACCCTTAGGCGCCTGCAGAACATGCTGGACCCCATGGGGCTGAACTATCTGCCTTCCCTTTGCCTGGAGCAGTCTTATGCCCTGGCCAGCCTGAATCCTTATACCACATTCGCTCTGGGCGAACTGGGCGGAAGCATGGATCTCTTTTACAGGCTCAAAACCTGGCGGTTCCATGTGAACGGAAGCTACATCTTTGCCCTTCCGTCGGCCCTTGCCAATTACGATGTGCTGCGGATGACCTACCGGGACCTGAACCTGAAGGCAGAGAAACGCTGGAACCGCAATTGGGAAACGGTGGCTTTTGTGAGCATCCAGGAGCAGTCTCCTTCGCACGGGGACAGGGGCGCTACGGAGGCCCAGAACGTCTTTGTGCTGGACGTGGTGTACAAGTCCGGCAAAAAGCTATCCGTGCGCACACAGTTGCAATACCTTTACTCTCAAGAGCTTACCAAGGACTGGATGGCGGCCTCCCTGGCGCTTTCCTCCACTTCCGGCTGGAGTGTCCATGTGCAGGATATGTATAACCATGGTTCTTCCAAGGTGCATTATTATGAAGTTGGTGCCGGCTGGTCCAGGGGCGGTTTCAAGGCCGATCTGGCCTATGGCCACCAGCGCGCCGGCCTGGTGTGTTCCGGCGGTGTATGCCGATGGCAGCCGGAATACCAGGGATGCATCCTTAGAATCAGTTATCAGTTGTCAAGATGAGAAAGATACTATATCTGATAATACCCTTACTGCTATACGCCTGCGTGGGGCGTCCGGACGATCCCTGGGACCCGGTCCTGGATCCGGAGGACCCGGAAGTGCCGGAAGAGGTCCCGGAAACGGGCACACGCTTTTTCCAGCGGACCCTGGCCCTGGAGTTTACCGGCACCTGGTGCCAGTACTGTCCCAATATGGCAAAAGCGCTGGACCAGGCCAAGGAGGAACGCCCGGGCCGATTCGTGGAGATAGCCATCCATTATGCCGATGATTTGGCAGCCGCGGAAGGGGACGCCCTTGTGGAGCAGTACAAGGTATCGGCCTTTCCCACGCTCATCTTTGACATGAATGAGGGCACATTGTTCAACGAGCAGAGTTCCACCCGTTTCACGGACTACATTGACGGGATTCTTGCGCGGGAGGAGAATGCCTGCGGAATTGCCGTGGCTTCGGAAGTTAAAGGCGGGCAGATGAATGTTTCCGTGAGCATGACGGCAGCCTCCGCCGGAGCCTATTCGCTGGTGGCGGCCCTGGTGGAGGACGACATCCGGGTGAACCAGGTGGGCGCCGGTGCCAATTATCCCTGCAACGCCGTATTGCGCAGCATCCTAAGCCCCGGTGTGAAAGGACAGCCCTCCGGAGCTCTTTCCTCCGGCGAGTCCTTTACGGCCCATTTCTCGGCCAAGGCCCCGCAGGAAGGAGCCAAAATGCGCGTGGTGGCCTGGGTTTTGCGCAATGGGCTTGCGGTGAACGCCGCCACCTGTGACGTGGACGGTAAAACGGATTACGCTTATGAAAAAGACAATTAGTATACTGCTGCTTAGCCTGCTTTGCTTCCTGGCGCAGGCGCAGGATGCCGGAAAAGTGGTCCTCCAGACCCTGGACGGCGGAAAAACCACCCCTTCGGAATGGGTGGACGGAAAGACCCCTTATGTGGTGTCCTTCTGGTTCATTACCTGCAAATTCTGTTTGGAAGAGATGGATGCCATCACTGAGGTTTGGGAGGACTGGCAGGCGGAAAAACCGTTCCGCTTCATTGCCGTATGTACGGACGACACCCGTTCACTCTCCAAAGCCAAGGCCATGGCCCGCAGCCGCTGGGACGGCTTCCAGTTCGCTTTTGACGTGAACAAAGAGCTTTGCCGCGCCATGAAAGTGACCTCCTGCCCCTACGTCTTCCTCTACGACAAAGACGGCAAACTGGTGTACTCCCACATGGGCTATTCCCCGGGAGACGAAGAGATTCTGTTCCAGAAAATAAAGGAGCTCTAAGCGTCTTTCCAGACCTTCAGGTACTGCTCCAGGGCCCACATTTCGTCGCGATATTTGGCGGCGGCGGTGAAATCCAGATCCGCTGCCGCTTTCTGCATCTTGCGCTTGGCTTCGGCGGCGGCCTTTTCCACCTGGGGGCGGGACATGGAACGGATCACCGGGTCCTGGAGGACGGCGGCCAGATCGGCCACAATGTAGCCGTCCACATAGGCCGATGTCCCTTCGCGCTTGGCGTCGTGGCCCAGGCCCACTGAGACATCGCCCTTGCCCAGTTCGGAGGCGCTGGGGACGTATTCCGGGTCTGAGACGGAGTCTTTGGCGCTCACATGGCCGGTGACGCTGTTCTGCAGCACCGGGTTCAGGAAGCCGCTCAGGTGGGTGGTGTCCTCTCCGGAACGCACCAGTTCGCTCATGAGGATGTTGGCCCTTACCTGCACCTGCTTGGGCGTGATGCCGTGCAGCTTGTTGTATTCCTGCTGCTTGGCGCGGCGGCGGGCGGTTTCCCGGATGGTCTCGTCCATGGATTCGGTGACGGTATCGGCATACATGATCACCAGGCCGTTGATGTTGCGGGCAGCGCGGCCGGCGGTCTGGGTGAGTGCACGTCCGCTGCGGAGGAAGCCTTCCTTGTCGGCATCCAGGATGGCCACCAGCGACACCGTGGGGATGTCCAGGCCTTCCCTAAGCAGATTAACGCCGATGAGCACGTCAAAGAGACCGTTCTTGAAATCTTCGATGATTTCCACCCGTTCGGCCGTATCCACGTCCGAGTGGATGTAGCGGCAGCGGATGCCCGTCTTGGTGAAATAGCTGTCCAGTTCTTCGGCCATGCGTTTGGTGAGGGTAGTCACCAGCACGCGCTCGTCCTTTTCGGCCCGTTTCTGGATTTCCTCCATTAGGTCGTCCACCTGATTCTGGGTGGGACGCACCTCGATGGGCGGGTCCAGGAGGCCGGTGGGACGTACGATTTGCTCCACCACCAGACCTTCGCTCTTTTCCAGCTCATAATCGGCCGGGGTGGCGCTCACATACACCGTCTGACCCGTGACGGACTCGAATTCGTCGAAAGTGAGGGGGCGGTTGTCGCTGGCGGCGGGGAGGCGGAAGCCGTATTCCACCAGCGTTTCCTTGCGGGAATGGTCTCCGCCGTACATGGCGCGGATCTGCGGCAGCGTCACATGGCTTTCGTCTATGAACACCAGGAAGTCGTCCGGGAAATAATCTATGAGGGTGAAAGGGCGCTGTCCGGGCTTCCGGCCGTCGAAATAGCGGGAATAGTTCTCCACGCCGGGGCAGTAGCCCATCTCCTTGATCATCTCAATGTCGTATTCCACGCGCTGTTTGAGGCGTTTGGCCTCCAGGAATTTGCCGATAGACTCAAAGTATTCCACCTGTTTCACCAGATCGTCCTGGATCTGACTTACCGCAGCCGCGCCCTTCTCTTTGGAAGTGACGAAATTCTTGGCAGGGTAGAGGTCAATCTTTTCCAGTTCCTCGAAGACGGCGCCGGTCACGGGGTCAATGAGGGCAATCCGGTCCACCTCGTCCCCGAAGAATTCTATGCGCGCGGCATAATCGGCCCCGCCCAGAAAGATGTCCACCGTGTCTCCGCGTACGCGGAAGCTGCCCCGCTTAAAATCCGTTTCCGTCCTATAGTACAGCGCATCCACTATTTTATAGAGAAGACGGGTCATGGACATCTGTTCCCCCTTACGGACCGTAACCGTCTGGTCGTGGAAGTCGTCCGGATTGCCGATACCGTACAGACAGCTCACGGAGGAGATCACAATCACGTCCCGGCGCCCGCTCATGAGGGCCGATGCCGCGCTCACGCGCAATTCATCAATTTTATCGTTGATGCTGAGATCTTTTTCTATATAGGTATCCGTGACGGGGATGTAGGCCTCCGGCTGGTAATAGTCGTAGTAGGATACGAAGTACTCCACGGCATTGTCCGGGAAGAAGGCCTTGAACTCTCCGTAAAGCTGCGCCGCCAGCGTCTTGTTATGGCTCAAAATGAGCGCTGGACGCTGCAGACGCTGGATTACGTTGGCCATGGTGAAGGTTTTTCCGCTTCCGGTTACGCCCAAAAGGGTGACGTTATTCACGCCCTGCTGCAGGGCTTGACACAACGCATCGATGGCTTCGGGCTGGTCTCCCGAGGGCTCGTAATCGGACTTCAGATTGAATCTCACGGCGGTAAAAATTTGGTTTTACAAAGATACACAGACTTTCAAAATTTTTAAAAAATTGTTGAAAAGTTTGTTAACTACAGATTTTTTACTTAATTTTGCAAATGATTAGCCTATTTAGGGGCCGTTTAAAGCCCACTTTTAGGTGCGAAAAAGAAGCAACTTTAAAACTTAATACTTATTATGAAAGGTATCAAAATGCTTATCGGAGCCCTTGCAGCTGCAAGCCTCCTCTTCTCTTTCAGCGCAAATGCTCAGGAGAATGCAAACCGTGACGAGAACGGTAACGTTGTTCGCGGTGCCTATGAGACCAACGGTGCTTTTGACAACATTTTCTTCAACATCGGCGCCGGTGTAAACTCCACCCTCTCCATCAAGAAGGCCCCCGCTCTCCGTGGTATCGGCCTCTCCACTGATCTCACCCTCGGTAAGTGGTTCACCCCTGCCATCGGTGTCCGCGGTGGCTGGCACGGCTTCTGGAACAAGGGCAAGACTGCTGCCAACGAGATGTTCGGTTTCAACTTTGTTCACGCAGACGTGATGTGGAACCTCAGCAACTCCTTCGGTGGCTACAAGGAGACCCGTTTCTGGAACATTGCTCCTTACATGGCTTTCGGTGTTCTGGATGTTTCCGCCCGTCGTAACATCTTCGCCAAGGGTGCTGGCAACAACCTCGAGTTCGCCGCCGGCCCTGGTATCCTGAACTTCTTCCGTATCAGCGACCGCGTGAGCATCACCCTCGATCTCATGGCCCTCATCGGCAAGGCTTCCGCTTACAACACGGATTCCCGTTACCTCATCATGTTCCCCAGCGCTACCGCTGGCCTGGCCTTCAACTTCGGTAAGACCAACTTCGACCGTCACAGCTCCATCACCCCTGTCGTGATCCCTGTGCCTTTCACCACCGAACAGTACAACGCCCTGGCCGACAAGGTGGCTGCCCTGGAGAAGGAGAACGCCGCCCTCAAGGACAAGATCGCTGCCCTGGAGAAGGAACTCGCTCCTTACAAGAACCTCGTGAATGGTCAGACCTACCTCTTCGAGAACGGCAAGTTCACCGCTGTTGAGGTTACCAAGGCCACTCCGCTGTCCATCTACTTCGACCTTGGTTCTTCCAAGATCTCCGCTCGTGAAAAGGCTCACCTCGAGTACTTCTGCGAGAACGCTGTGGATGCCGACACCAAGCTCGCCATCAATGGTTATGCCGACAAGCAGACCGGTTCTGCCCGCACCAACCAGAAGCTCTCCGAGAATCGTGTAAAGGCCGTTGTGGACCTCCTCAAGAAGGCCGGTGCCCAGGAAAGCAACATGGATTGCAGCGCTCATGGCGACACCATCAACCCGTTCGACGGCGCTGCCAAGAACCGCGTTGTTACCATCGAGGTCAAGTAAGTTTACTTGAACAAGAATTAAAAAGGACACTTTTCGGAGTGTCCTTTTTTTTCTATCTTTGTGTACGAAATCAATCTGCGTATGAGACTTCCTGCCGAATGGGAACAACAGGGCTTTGTCCAGCTGACCTGGCCCCACGAAGATACGGACTGGTATGAACTGCCCAGTGTCCTGGACTGCTATGTGAACGTGGCCCGCACCATCCTGCGTTTTGAGCCGCTGCTGGTGGTATGCCGGGATGTGAAGGAGTGCAAGGAGGATATGCGGGAGCGGGGATTTGAGCCGGACGGCCTTCCCATCCGTTTTGTGGAATGTCCTCTCAACGATACCTGGGCACGGGATCATGGTGCCATCTCTGTGTTTGGAGACGGGGGAGAGAAGCGCATACTGGATTTCGTTTTCAACGGCTGGGGCCTCAAGTTCGGGTCGGAACTGGACAATCAGATTACCCGTAATATCTATTGCTCAGGCATTTTCGCCAAAGATGTACGGTATGTGGATATGCGCCCCTTCGTGATGGAAGGCGGCAGCATAGACTGCGACGGTGCCGGCACGCTCCTGGCCACCACGGAGTGCTTCTGCTCCCAGAACCGCAATGAGTATCTAACGCGGCAGGAGATAGAAGACAAGCTAAAATCGGCCTTCGGCCTCAAACGAATCCTTTGGCTGGACTACGGCGGCATTGCAGGGGATGATACGGACAGCCACGTGGACATCCTGGCCCGCTTCTGCAGCAAAGACACCATAGCATACACCGTTTGCGAGGATCCGGCCGATGAGAATTATGTCCCCCTGAAGGCCATGGAAGCGCAGCTCCAAAGTTTCCGTACCCTTGACGGAAAGCCCTACAGGCTAATCCCGCTACCGCTTCCGGAGCCGTTGTACCTGGAGGACTACCGTCTCCCGGCATCTTATGCCAATTTCCTTATAGTGAATGGGGGAGTGCTTATGCCTGGAACCGGCTCCGCATTGGATCAAGTGGCCGCAAAACAACTCCAAAAAGCCTTCCCGGACCGTACAGTAGAGGTTATTAACTGCTACGCTCTCCTGTCCGGCCATGGCGGTCTCCACTGCATTACAATGAATTATCCGGCTGGTTTTTAGGGCATATACCCTCAAAAACCGTCGCTTCGCGACCCCCGAAAGCAATGCTTTCTCCCTCTTACAAGGCCGAGGGTGGCCATGGGTTTTTGAGGGTATATGCCCTAAAAACCTATTTACCGAAACGTTTTAAGAGAACGTCGTAAGCATCTATGCGGCGGTCCCGCAGGAATGGCCAGCCGCGGCGTACGTATTCGCACTGTTCCATATCAATTCCCACTACGTGTACGCCTTCTTCGGCCTTTTCAAACTCTGTAAGGAGTTCTCCCTGGGCGCCTGTGGCGAAGGAATGGCCCCAGAAGTCTATGCCGGAAGTCTGGCCGGAGGGATCCGGCTCCACGCCGGTGCGGTTTACGGTGATTACCGGAAGGCCGTTGGCCACGCTGTGGCCCCGCTGGACCAGCTGCCAGGCCTGACGCTGCTGCGCCTGTTCCCAGTCCGGATCCGTGGGTACACCGCCGATGGCCGTGGGATAGATGAGCATCTCGGCCCCTTCCAGGGCCATGGCACGGGCTGCCTCCGGATACCACTGGTCCCAGCAAACCAGCACGCCAAGCGTTCCTACGGACGTTTTGATGGGATGGAAACCCAGGTCTCCGGGGGTGAAGTAGAACTTTTCGTAGAAGAGCGGATCGTCCGGAATATGCATCTTGCGGTACTTGCCGGCGATGCTTCCGTCGGCCTCTATGACAACGGCTGTATTGTGGTAGATGCCGGGGGTGCGGCGTTCGAACAATGACAGCACCAGCACCACGCCTAATTCTTTGGCCAGCGCACCGAAAGTTTCCGTGGAAGGGCCGGGGATGGGTTCTGCCAGGTCACAGAGTTTGGCGTTTTCTTCCTGGCAGAAGTACAGGCTGTTGTGCAGTTCCTGCAGGACCACCAGCTGGGCGCCCTTGGCGGCAGCATCGCGAATGAAACCCTTGAGGCGGGCGATATTCCCGGGGATGTCGGCTGTGCAGTGGGTCTGCACCAAGCCAATTTTCAAAGTTCTCATAACCAATTATTTATATCGGCTGAACTGGCGAAGTTCCGTGTCGGCCTTGATTTTATCTATGATGGCGCACACCAGACGGAATGTGCGGCTGTCTTTGGTGTAGGAGGCGGGGGTGATGAAGTTCACGCGGCCCTGCTTGAGGAGCTTCCGGGCGGTTTCCTTCTTGCCGGGACGGGCGGGGTCGAATACGGCTATGGCGTTGCCCCCGAACATGTTCACCAGTTTCATCGAGGGCACGTCCGTGTCTCCGTCGCCAAAGTAGATCATGTTGGTGAAGGGGATGCGCTTGTCGTCCTCGGCCCAGCTTTCGTTCACCTGCTTGGCGTCCCTGGAGGAGAAGATACCCTTCTGAATCTTAAACAGATACTGGGTT
>JAIKYL010000077.1 GCA_024683255.1 Bacteroidales bacterium
ATTGCCGTCCAGGGCCCGGAAGCGGAGAAAACCATCATCGAAGTGCTGGGTTACAAGGAAGCGGCCGATCTGGGCTTCTACACCTTCTGCGACGTGGAGTACAAGGGAGAACGCCTTATCCTCAGCCGCACCGGATACACAGGAGAAGACGGTTTCGAGCTATATACCACTCCAGAGAATATTGTGGAGATTTGGGATCGCCTCCTCAAGGCCGGCGTAGAGCCCTGCGGCCTGGGCTGCCGGGACACCCTCCGCTTCGAAGCGGGCCTCCCGCTGTACGGCGACGAACTGAGCCCGGAAATAAGCCCCGTAATGGCCGGTCTGGGCATGTTCTGCAAGTACGAGAAGGATTTCATCGGCAAGGATGCGTTATTGGACCAGAAGGCCGGAAATGTGGCAAAGAAGCTGGTTGGCATTGAGATAGAGGACAAGGCCATACCGCGCGCCGGCTATCCGGTGGAGCTGGAGGACGGCAGGGAAGTGGGCGTGGTAACCACCGGCTACCATTCCATCTCTCTGGACAAGAGCATCTGCTTTGCCCTGGTGGACAAGGCGTTCAGCGCCCTGGAAACCCCGCTGTGGATCCGCATCCGCAAAAAGACCTTCCCCGGAAAGGTGGTCAAAAAGAGATTTTATCAAACAAACTATAAAAAATAAACAGCTATGTCTAAGATTCTTGAAGGTCTCAAGTACAGTGAGTCCCACGAGTGGGTAAAAGTAGAAGGTAATGCCGCCTATATCGGCGTGTCAGATTTTGCCCAGAAGGAAATGGGTGATATCACCTATGTGGATATGCCGGAGGAAGGCGACGACGTGATCGCCGGTGAGGAATTCGGCGCCCTGGAGAGCGTGAAGGCCTCCTCGGAGCTCATCAGCCCCGTTTCCGGAACTGTCCTGGCCGTTAATTCGGAACTGGAGGACGCCCCCGAAAAGGTGAACGAAGACGCCTACGGCGCCTGGATCATCAAGGTGGCCATGTCCAACGAAGGGGAGCTTGACAGCCTCCTGGACGCTGCCGGCTACAAGGCTTTAATCGGCGAGTAAGGCATGGGTAATCTTCCGTATCTTCCGCATACAGAGGCCGATATCCGGGCCATGCTGGAGAAAATCGGAGTGAAGAAGCTGGAAGACCTGTACAGCGACGTTCCCTCCGAGTACCTCAAGAAGGGTGCCTATGCCCTTCCGGAGGCCCTCTCCGAGCAGGAAATCCGGGACTATTTTGCCTCGCTGGAGGCCATGAACGCCCGCCTCAAGGTGTTCGTGGGCCAGGGTGCCTACGACCATTACACCCCGGCGGTCATCCCTTACCTCTGCTCCCGGTCGGAGTTCCTTACGGCCTATACGCCGTACCAGTGCGAGATTTCGCAGGGAACGCTCCGCTATATCTTTGAGTATCAGACGCTCATGTGCGAGCTGACGGGGCTGGACGTCTCCAATGCTTCTATGTACGACGGGCCCACTGCCGCCGCGGAAGCCATGAAGATGGCCGTGGCCTGCGCCCGCAAGAAGAACCGCGTGCTGCTGTCCAAATCCCTGCTGCCCCATGTGATCAAGGTGGTGGAGACCTATGCCAAGTTCCACGGCGTAGAGATCGGCTATGTATCGGCCGATGAAGGACAGACCTCCCTGGAAGCCCTCAAGGCCGAACTGGCAAAGGACGACGTTGCCGGTGTAATTGTGCCTTCGGTGAACCGTTACGGTATCATTGAGGACCATACCGGTTTTGCCGATGCCATCCATGCGGAAAAGGGTCTCCTGGTGGAATACTGCGATCCTTCGGCCCTGGCGGTTGTCAAGACCCCGGGCGAGTGGGATGCCGATATTGCCGTCGGCGACGGTCAGCCGCTGGGCCTTCCGCTTTGCTACGGCGGCCCGTACGTTGGCTTCATGACCGTGAAGAAGGAGCACATGCGCAAGATGCCCGGCCGTATTGTGGGTCAGACCCAGGACAAGCAGGGCCGCCGCGCCTTTGTGCTCACCCTTCAGGCCCGCGAGCAGCATATCAAGCGCGAGAAAGCCACTTCCAACATCTGCTCCAACGAGAGCCTCATGGCCCTCTGGGTC
>JAIKYL010000090.1 GCA_024683255.1 Bacteroidales bacterium
CTGGAGATTGTGCCGCCGCTAAACGGCATCCGGAAAGACCAGCTGCTCTCCACCATCGGCCAGTTCATGGAGTTCTCTCCGCGCTACATCAACGTCACCTGCCACCGGGACCAGTTCGAGTACCGGCAGCAGGCCGACGGCAGCTATACGCGCCACCTGGTGCGCAGCCGCCTGAGCTCCGTAGCCGTCTGCGCCGCCGTGATGAACGCCTATCCGGTGGAAATGGTTCCGCATGTGATCTGTGCCGGTGTCACAGAGGAGGAAATCTACAGCCAGCTGTACGACTATCATTTCCTGGGAATAGAGAATGTGCTGGCGCTGCGGGGGGATTCGCTGCAGGGAGAGAACCGCTTTACCCCCACGCCGGGCGGTTTCAGCCACGCCAACCAGCTGGTGGAGGCCATCCGCCGCTTTGAGGGCAGCATCGGCGCCTCCTTCTGTGTGGGGGTGGGCGGCTACCCGGAGAAGCACTTCGAGGCGGCCAACCTGTCCGATGACATCGGCCATCTGAAAGCCAAAGTGGATGCCGGGGCCGATTATATCATTACGCAGATGTTCTTTGACAATGCAGTTTTCTACCGTTTTGTGGACGCCTGCCGGGCCGCCGGCATCACCGTTCCCATTGTTCCGGGTCTGAAGCCGCTGGCCACAAAACGCCAGCTGGAGTTGCTGCCGGCCAGTTTTTCCATAGACATTCCCAAGGATCTTACCCAGGCGGTGAACGCTGCCGCTTCGGAGGAAGAGGTCTATGAGCTGGGTACCCAATGGTGCATCGGCCAGTGCAAGGACTTGCTCTCCCACGGGGTTCCGGCAGTACATTTTTATACCATGGGCAAGCCTCAGAACATTTCGCAAGTTCTTAAGGCCTGTTTTTAGCAGGGTTGCAAAGGAGCGCATAATTGCCTAAATTTGTAGGTTATGAGTAAATTCATCATTGAAGGCGGACACAAACTGTCCGGAACCATTACCCCGCAAGGTGCCAAGAACGAGGCGCTGGAAGTAATTAGCGCAGTGCTGCTTACAAGCGAACCGGTAACCATTTCCAACGTGCCGGAAATCCTGGACGTGAAGAACCTCATCGCCCTGTTGCAAGGCATGGGCGTGAAGGTGAACCGCAAGGCCAAAGGCGTTTACACCTTCCAGGCCGATGAGGTGGATACCTCTTACATTGAGACGGAGGAGTTTGTGAAGAAGTGCGCCGCGCTTCGGGGTTCCGTGATGGTTGTGGGTCCGCTTCTGAGCCGTTTCGGCCACGCCTGGTTTGCCAAGCCGGGTGGAGACAAGATCGGCCGCCGCAGGGTGGATACGCACCTGGACGGTATGCTCAAACTGGGGGCCAAGATGGAGTACAGTGCAGAGCGTCGGGCCTTCCACCTCACTACAGATGACCGCCTTACGGGCCGATATATGCTGCTGGACGAGGCCTCCGTTACCGGTACGGCCAATATAGTAATGGCTGCCGTGCTGGCGCGTGGCACCACCACCATCTACAACGCGGCCTGCGAACCTTACCTGCAACAGCTATGCAAGATGCTAAACCGGATGGGTGCCTTCATCGACGGTGTGGGTTCCAACCTACTGCGAATTCATGGTGTGGAGTCCCTGCACGGCACGGAGCACAAGATTCTGCCGGATATGATCGAGGTGGGCTCTTTCATCGGCATGGCCGCCATTTGCCAGAGCTCCATCACCATCAAGGACGTTTCGTACTATGACCTGGGCATCATCCCGGACGCTTTCCGCCGCCTGGGCATCAACCTGGAGCAGCAGGGGGACGATATCTATGTGCCCGCTCAGGAAAGCTACGAGATTGACTCCTTCCTGGACGGCTCCATCATGACCCTGGCCGATGCCCCCTGGCCGGGCCTGACGCCTGACCTTCTGTCCGTTATGCTGGTGGTAGCCACCCAGTGCAAGGGCAGTGTTCTCATTCACCAGAAGATGTTCGAGAGCCGCCTGTTCTTTGTGGATAAGCTCATTGACATGGGGGCGCAGATCATCCTCTGTGACCCGCACCGGGCGGTGGTTATCGGCCACGACCACAGGATTACCCTCAAGGCGGCACGCCTGGTATCTCCGGATATCCGCGCCGGCATTGCCATGCTGCTGGCCGCCATGAGCGCCCGCGGCACTTCCACCATCGAAAACATAGAGCAGATAGACCGCGGCTACGAAGATATCGAAGGCCGCCTCAACGCCCTGGGCGCACACATTACCAGGGCGTAGTTGTCATTCTGAACGGCGTAGTTGTCATTCTGAACGAAGTGAAGAATCTCATGGACTATAGCAAATTCTTTTCGGCCGATGTGCCGTCGTTTCTGAGGAGCCCGGTGAGGGAGATTTTCCGGAAGGTGGACCTTTCGGCCATCTGCTCCTTTGCGGGCGGCTATCCGGCGGCAGTCACTTTCCCGGTGGAGGATATCAAACGCCTTAGCAGTGAAGTGCTGGAAAAGTACGGGACCAAGGCCTTGCAATACGGTGCTACTCAGGGAGTTCCGGAGCTCCGGGAAGTGATAGCCAAGCGCTATGGCGTACCGGTGAGCCAGGTGCAGATTACCACTTCTTCCCAGCAGGGCATAGACGTTTGTACGCGAGTATTCGTGGATCCCGGAGACGTGGTCCTGGCCAACGAACCGGTCTATCTGGGAGCCCTGCAGAGCTTCCGCGCTTATAGGGCACAGGTGAAACCGATATCGACCGTCATTGCCGACCCCGATCGGCAATCTCCCATAAAGTTCATCTATGTGATCCCGGACTTTAACAATCCTTCGGGGGAGACTATGTCGCTGGAGGAACGTAAAGAGCTGGTGCAGGTGGCCCGGGAGCTTGATGTGCTCATTGTGGAGGACAGTCCGTACCGGGAGCTGAGGTATTCCGGGGAACCGGTACCCACCATTCGGGAACTGGCACCGGAACGGACGCTGCATCTGGGGAGTTTCTCCAAGATTTTTGCTCCGGGCTTCCGGCTGGGATGGATTATCGGCCCGGAACCGCTGCTGGAGCAGATTTACATCTGTAAACAGTGCCTGGACCTGTGTCCGCCGGTGTTTGACCAGTACATGGCGGCGGAATTCATGGGCTCCGGAGCGCTGGACCGGAACCTCCGGAAGACCATTGTGGAGTACCGGAAAAGGCGAGACCTGATGGTGTCCCTGCTGGAAAAATATATGCCGGAAGGCTGCTCCTGGACTTATCCGGAAGGCGGTCTTTTCCTCTGGCTAACGCTGCCGGAAGGAATTGATACTGTGGTGCTTTACGACGAGGCTTTATCCGCCGGCGTTGCCTATGTGGCCGGTTCCTTCTTCTACGTGGACGGCTCTCATCGCAACACCATGCGAATGAATTTCTCCTTCATTGCGGAGGAGAAGATGGAGCCGGGAATCAAGATTCTTTCAAACATCATTCGACATGCTATATAAGTTCACCGGCGCTGGAAACAACTTCGTGGTTCTGGATGGCCGCGGAAGGGACATGGCGCCCTACAGGGCCGTGGACCGGATTCAGGCTTTGTGCCGGCAGTACAGCACCGATGGGCTCATGATTCTGGGCTTGGACCCGGAAGTGGATTTTTCCATGGAGTTCTACAATCCGGACGGCACAGGCGGCATGATGTGCGGCAACGGCGGGAGATGCATAGTAGCTTTTGCCGATATGCTGGGCCTGAAGCCAGCCGCCTCAGACGGCACCTGGCACTTCCGTGCCCCCGACGGTCTGCATATAGCCACCATACTTCAAACTCCGGAGGATACTACCTCCAGCGGAACTCCGTTCGCTTCGCTCTCTCCGGCCCCTCCCACCGCTGACGCGGCGGGCCCCTCCCCCTACCCATGTCCGGGGGTGGACATGTCCGCTGAAGGTAGTATCCTCCGGAAATGGACGGTGAGGCTGAAAATGATTGATGTGCAAGGGATTGATGCTATGATGGGTGGGTATTTCCTGAATACGGGGACCAGGCATTTTGTGAAATTTGTAGCCGATGTGAATGCTATGGATATGGAGCGGGATGCCAAGCCGCTTCGCTGGGACAAGGCGTTCCAGCCGGTGGGCACTAATGTGAACTTTGTGCAGGTGGCTACGGACGGGCTGCATGTTCGTACGTTTGAGAAGGGCGTGGAGGGAGAGACGCTGGCCTGCGGCACGGGCCTCACCGCGAGTGCGTTAGCCGCCTATGGGCATGGGATCCCCGGTCAAGCCGGGGATGACGAAGAACGTCATGGCCGTCCTCTCGACGAAGAACGTCATGGCCGACTCCGATCGGCCATCTCCTATCGTTTGCAGTGCCGCCGCGGGGACTGGCTGCAGGTGGAGTTCCACCCGGCCCCCGGAGACCAATTCACGGACGTTTACCTCACCGGCCCTGCTGAATGTTTGGAAGTAATTGAATAATAATATGAAAAAGACACTGTTACTGATTGCCGTTTCCCTGCTGGGCGCCATTGCCGTCCAGGCACAGGAAAAGAAGTATTTTGGTGCCGAAAAGGCCTATGTGAAAACCATCACGGAATCGGATGGTCGGGTTACCTCCGAGCAGGAAATGTGGTTTGTGGACTATGGCCGCAAAATGAAATCCATCATTACGTTGCATTGGGAAGGGATGGGTGATTACACCACCGTTTCCTTTGCTGAGGGAGATACTGTTTATACACTGGGAGATGACGGAAAGGTGATTAAGGAAAGCGAGCGTGAGGGCCTGGATTTTTACAATCTTTCCGAAGAAAACATCAAAAAGTACAAGCTCAAGGAACTGGGCACGGAGGAATGCTTCGGCAAGGAATGCATCAAGTATTCCCAGGAGCAGAAGGTCATGTTGAGTACCGCCAAGATTATCAACTGGATCTGGGGTGGCATTGTTATCCGTTCCGAGATGAAACGCGGCCGCACCGAAGCGGTTACCCGCGTGACGGAGCTCAAAGAGGATATCGACCTCCCGGCCGACTTTTTTGATATTCCCAAATAAGGTCGCTACTTTTTAGAGCATTTGGGGCAGTGACTTTGGATATAGTCCAGGACAAAGGAATAGTCTTCCGGATGGGTGTATACCTGGTTCTTGGATAACCCTTCGTTTACCTTTATGGAATGCAGCCGCGGATAGGCTTTGATGCGGCGTACCCGGGAAAAGTCGGAACTGGTTTTGGTATGGGCGGCTGTCATGAAACCCGCCCCGGCCACGCTGGGCCGTTTGGCAAAAATGCCCGCCAGCGCTATCAGGCAGCCCATTTTCTCGGCCTTTTTCTTTTGCATCGGTACCTGGTCGTGCAGGAGTCCCTTTTCGTCCATGGTGAAATGCACTATATACTTTCCTCCGTATAGGGCGGCCACGATCCAGTAGGCCAGCAGGGTTATCACCAGGAACACGCCCAGGATGATGGCCCAGATCTTAAGACCTTCAAGGACGGCCGACCATTCTCCCCGGAAAGCCGGGCCGATGAACATCAGAACCATGGCAACGCCGAAGATGATGCCGAAAATCTTGAGCACGGTGAGCAGAACCAGGGGATTTTTGTACATGTTCATCGGCCAGGTCCAGCGGTATTTTCCGTCCGTGCACAGGCGCACACGCTCACCTTTATAGGTGGTTTGTTCCAATTGGTTATCCATAGCAGTGGGGGTTATAGCTGCGAAGATATCATTTTTTTCACTAAGTTTGCAGAAGAGGTTTAACATTTTTGCCCTGTCTTCGTCTTATGGATGCAACCGGTTTATTTGAGTGTATGAAAAAAACATTTATGACCCTTATGATTGCCCTTGCTGCATGGGGATGCGCCTGGGCAGGAAAACCCGCCGACGTGGAATCGTTGGTGCGGCAATATGAAGACACCGAAGGCTTCGAAGTGTTGAGCCTGGGGCAGTTTGGCATGAGCCTGCTCAGGTTTGCCGTTTCTTTAAGCGGTGATCTGGACGACGAAGACAGGGCTGTCCTAAGTTCCTTCAGCGGCATCAAACATGTGACGATGGTGGATTATGAAGGAGCCGAAGCTTCCCTAAAGGAAAAGTTTGCCAAGGAGCTTACGGCCGTATTGGACGGTATGGAGCTCATTCTGGAAGCCAAGGACGGTGGCACTGCAACACGCATCTACGGAATAGATGACGGAAATACCATCCGAGACTGTGTTATTTATAGCGGAGACGGCGCCCTCATCTATACCAAAGGAAGTATTGATATGGATCGTTTGGGAGAACTGATGGAATTGGCTAAATGACGGACAGCGAGTTCCATACCGTCTGGCTGCCCTTGCAGGAGCGTTTTTACCGCGTGGCCTTCTACATCCTGGAGAATGAGGCCGATGCCCGGGACGCCGTGCAGGACCTGTACCTGAAGCTATGGAACCTGAAGGACCATCTGGAACTGGTCCGGCAGCCATCGGCCTATGGAGCGCTGCTCATGCGGAATCTCTGCATAGACAGGATTCGCCGAAGACAGGCCGATGTGCCGATGGAAGACGTTCCGGCCGAAAAAGCCCCGCCCGATGAAGAGCTTATGTTGCGGGAAAGCGTTTCGGAACTTTACGACGCCATCCGACAGCTTCCGCCCGGTCAACGGAACCTCCTTACCCTCCGCTTCTTACGTGGCCTCAGTTACGAGGAGATTGAACAGGAAACCGGCCTCAGCGGCCTTAATATCAGAGTCCAGGTGAGCCTGGCCCGAAAGAAACTGAAAAAGCTATATGAAAACCCTCGATGAAATAACCCGGCTAAGTGCCGAAGACCTGGAACGGATTGGTTCCGATGAGCGTATTCCGGTCCCGGTAGACCTGGAAGTCCGCCTGCCCGGACGGCATCCGGAGCATGCCTGGCGCATTGCCGCCGCGGTGGCCCTTCTCATCGGCGTGGGGGTTTCCGCTTACCTGGGATACCGTGAGCCCAAAGACACTTTTGACGATCCCTACCTGGCCTATGCCGCTGTGGAAAAAGTCTTGGGAAAAATGTCCGGAACTATGCAGCACGGTGCTGCCAAAGTGGCCGAATCGGAAGCTGTTATTGATAAAATAAACTATTGGAAATGAAAAAGATATATATAATTTTGGTCCTGCTTACCCTAAGCGTGACCGCCCTAGCCCAAAGCGGCAAGTCCCTTTACAACAAGTACTCCGACCGTCCTGGTGTAGAGGCCGTGTACATCTCTCCTGCCATGTTCCGCATGATAGGAAAGATCCCGGATGTAGAATTCAAGGACGGCGAAATAGATTTCACCCCCATCATTAAATCCATGAGCGGTTTCTATGTGCTGGAAGCCTCGGATACCAAAGTGGCGGCAGACCTGTATGCCGAGGTTAAAAAGTTTATTGACAAAGGAGACTACGAACTGCTTATAGAGACCAAGGAAAACGGCGAGGTAACCCAAATCTACTCCTATGGAGATGAGAAAACAGTTTCCTCTCTGGTTATGATTCAACAGGAGCAGGGAGAAACCATGTATGTCTCCATTGACGGAAAGATGGACCGGGAAGAATTGGAGAATTTGCTGGCACAGGCTGCGGCCGAATAAATTGGAATATTTCCAACAGTTTCTTAAATTTGTAAGATTTAAGAAATTGGTATGGAAAAGATTATATTCAAAGGATGCGGTACCGCCATGTTCACTCCGTTCAAGGACGGGAAAGTGGATGTGGCGGCGCTTGTCGCTACCACCAAAAGGCAGGTGGAGGCCGGAATTGATTTCCTGGTTCCGCTGGGAACCACTGGTGAAACCCCCACGCTCTCGGATGAAGAGAAACTCCTGGTTTACAAGACCGTACGGGCTCACGCCGCCGGCAAGCCGGTGGTGGTGGGCGTGGGCACCAACAGTGTAAGCGGAACACTGGCCAATATGGAACTCCTCAAGGATGCCGATGCCTTCCTGGTGGTGGTTCCCTTCTACAACAAGCCGCCGCAGCGGGGCATCTACGCGTATTTCAAGGAGATTGCCTCCCATACCCATAAGCCCATAATCCTTTACAACGTGCCTGGCCGCACCGGCGCCAACTGTGATGCGGAAACCACCCTGGCGCTGGCCCGGGATATTCCCAACATCGTGGCTGTGAAAGAAGCATCTGGCAAGTTGGAACAGGTGAGGACCATCCTGGCCAGGCGCCCGGATGGTTTCTCGGTGCTCTCCGGCAACGACGATGATACCCTCACCCTCATGAAGGACGGGGCCAACGGCGTTGTCTCTGTGGCCTCCAACGTGTGCCCCAAGGAGATGGCCGAATTCACCCACGCGGCCCTGGAGGAAGACTGGCCGGCGGCGGAAGCGCTGGATGCCAAACTGCATCCGCTCTTTGAAGCCCTTTTCGTGGAGCCCAATCCCATCCCCGGCAAGGCCGCCATGGCGCAGCTGGGGCTCATTGAAAACAGCCTCCGGCTGCCCCTGGTGCCCGCTTTGCTGGAAACGGAACAATTGATGAAAGACGTTTTATGGAAATTACAATAGAGAAATTCAACGAGGTTCTGGATGCCCTGGAAAAGGGTGAACTTCGCGTAGCAGAGAAGGTGAACGGG
Source organism: Bacteroidales bacterium (assembly GCA_024683255.1). The sequence continues at coordinate 8,479 of JAIKYL010000090.1, forward strand.
GAATGGAAAGTGAATGCCTGGGTTAAGGAAGTGATCCTGGCCGGCTTCAAGCTGGGCGCCATCAAGGAAATGTCCCAGGGCCAGTTCTCCTACTTTGACAAAGATACTTTCCCGGTGAGGCAGTTCAAGGCCGAAGACGGGGTGCGCATAGTCCCGGGAGGCAGCAGCATCCGCAGGGGTGCTTACCTGGCACCCGGCTCCATCGTGATGCCGCCGGCCTATGTGAATGTGGGCGCCTGGGTGGGCGAAGGCACCATGGTGGACAGCCATGTGACCATCGGCTCCTGTGCCCAGGTGGGGAAGCATATCCACATATCGGCCTCCACGCAGATTGGCGGCGTGCTGGAACCGGCGGGCGCCCTGCCCACCATCATTGAGGACGGCGCGTTCGTGGGCGGCAACTGCGGCATTTACGAAGGCACTATCGTCCAGGAAGGCGCAGTGATTGCTTCCGGCGTTATCATCACTTCCTCCACGGCCATTTTCGACGCCACCACCGGCGAATTCATCCGGCGCAATGCCGATGGCCGGATTGTGGTGCCGTGCGGCGCCGTGGTGGTGAGCGGCTCCAAGCCCATCATCCGGGACGGGAAACCGTTGGAAAACGGCGTGCACCTGTACTGCCCTGTCATCGTCAAGTACCGCGACGATAAGACCGCCGGCAGCGTGCACCTGGAAGATATGCTAAGGTAAAACGAACTTATATACAGATTATGAAAGTTGCAGTAGTGGGAGCCACAGGTTTAATCGGCTCCAGGATGTTGGAAGTGCTGGAAGAAAGGCATTTCCCTGTTACAGAATTACTTCCGGTGGCATCGTCCCGTTCCTGGGGGAAGAAAGTGACCTTCCAGGGTAAGGAATGGACGGTGATGAGCGCCGACGAGGCCATCGCCCGGAAACCCGTACTGGCCATCTTCAGCGCCGGCGGAAGCGCCTCCGGCGAACTGGCCCCCAAGTTTGCCGCTATCGGCTGTTATGTGGTGGACAATTCCTCCTATTGGCGCATGGATCCCTCCGTGCCGCTGGTGGTGCCGGAAATCAATGCCGATGTCCTTCGCAAGGACTCTTACATCATCGCCAACCCCAACTGCTCCACCATCCAGATGGTCATGTGCCTGGCTCCCCTCCATAAGGCATATGGCATCAAGCGGATTGTGGTGAGCACCTACCAGAGCGTAACGGGCGCCGGTCAGAAGGGCCTGTCGCAAATGGAGGCCGAAAGGGCTGGCGGCAGCGGGGACAAATTCCCCTATCCCATTGACATGAACGTGATTCCGCATATCGACTCTTTCCTGCCGGACGGCTACACCAAGGAGGAAATCAAGATGGTGAACGAGACGCGGAAGATCCTCAGGGACCCGTCCATAGCCGTATCGGCCACCACGGTGCGTGTGCCGGTGAAGGGCGGTCATTCGGAGAGCGTGAATATAGAGTTCCGGGGGCCTTTCGAGGTGGAAGAAGCGCGCAGGCTTATGGCCGAGATGCCGGGAGTAGTGGTGCAGGACGACCCTGCGCACAATGTGTACCCCATGCCGCTCTACGCCTGGGGCAAGGACGAAGTGTTTGTGGGCCGCATCCGCCGGGACTTCTCGGTGGAGAACGGACTCAATATCTGGTGTGTGAGTGACAATGCCCGCAAGGGAGCAGCCACCAACGCCGTACAGATTGCCCAGGTGCTGCTCTCCAACGGCTGGCTGGGAGAATAATAGTGTCATACTGAGCGCAGCGAAGAATCTATGGACTTTGCATTTTTCAAAGAGTTTCTGGAGATAGATTCCACTACCGGAAAGGAGCGGGAAGTGGCCGATTGGCTGCTCCGGCGCCTGGACGCCCCCCACAAGGAGGCGATGGAAGTGGGAGACGGTACGCTGAACCTGTTCCTTAGCTGGGGCAAGCCCAAACTGGTCTTCTGCAGCCACATGGACACGGTTCCGCCATACATCTCGCCGCATATCCCGGAGGAGATTGCCGGTCAAGCCGGCAATGACGAAAGACAAGCCGGCAATGATAAACGTCATGCCCGACCCGATCGGGCATCTCAAATCATCTTCGGCCGAGGGTCCTGCGATGCCAAGGGGCAGATCTTTGCACTTTATACTGCCTGTAAGGAGCTGGAAGCCAAGGGGTATACGGACTTTGGACTGCTGCTGCTCTCTGGGGAGGAGACCGGCAGCTGGGGTGCTAAGGCGTTTGCCAAGACGGGCTTTGAAGCGCCTTTCCTTATTGTGGGCGAGCCTACGGAGAACAAGATGGTAAGTGCTTCCAAGGGGACCAAGTCTTATGATTTGAAGTTCACCGGCCAGGCATTTCATTCCGGTTATCCGCAGTATGGCGTTAGTGCCGTGGATCTGTTCAATGAGTTCTATAACAAACTCAAAGCCAGGGACTTCGGACTGGATCTGGTGTTGGGAGAGACCAGCTGGAACATCGGCCTTCTGCACAGTGACAATCCGCAGAACATCCTTTCTCCGGAGCTTACTTGCCGGCTGTATTTCCGTACCACTTTTGTGAGTGACCAGGCGGTGCAGGAGTGGATGGAGGAGATTGCCGGTCAAGCCGGCAATGACGGTGGTCAGGCCGGCAAAATCTCTGTTCACGCCCGTGGAGGCGACGAGCCGGCCCGGTATGTGACTCTGCCGGGCTTCGAGAGTGCGCCGGCGTCCTTCGGGACGGATGCTCCGCACCTTACGGGCTTCGGCCATAAGATCATCTGCGGTCCCGGCAGCATCCGCCATGCCCATCGGGACGATGAACAGGTGACGGTGGCAGAGTTGGAGACAGCCGTAGAACAGTATATGCGTATGTATCAGGCACTTACGTAATCGTCCCTGTAACCGGAATCACAGGGAGAAAAACATAAGTATCTAAGAATTAAGCAAATAGCAGCAAGAGTATGCTTAAGGTAATTATCAGCGGATATGGCCGGATGGGCCACATGATAGAGAAGGAGCTCCAAAAGCGGGGCATAGAGCTGGTGGAGGCCAGTGAGGACATCACGGCCACGGACCCGGCCGTGGCCAAAGAATGCGTTTGCGTGGATTTCACCACGCCGGATGCTTTCCGGAACAATTACCCTTTCATTGCCAGGCATTTCAAGGCGGCCGTGGTGGGCACCACCGGCTGGAACGACATTGAGCCGCAGGTGTTCAAGGCTTTCGAGGAGGCCGGGACGCCGCTCATCTATGCTTCCAATTTCTCGCTGGGCGTTAATGCGCTGTTTGCCGCCATTAAAAAGGCATCGGCCCTCTTAAAGGGGGCGGGTTACACGCCGTCCATTGAGGAGATTCACCATATTCACAAGCTGGACGCGCCCTCCGGAACGGCCAAATCACTGGCCGCGCTGGTGGAGGATGGCCTGGGCGTCACGCCGGAAATCAGCTCCATAAGGGAGGGAGAAGTGCCTGGTATCCATACGGTTACGTATGAGTCGGCCTGTGACAAGCTCACCTTCAGGCACGAGGCCTATTCCCGCGAAGGCCTGGCCGTGGGCGCCGTGGTGGCCGTCACTCTCACGGAAGGATTGAAGGGCGTTCACGAATTTGGCGAGCTGCTTTAAAAGGGGCCGATTCGGTAAGATTTAAGGATTTGACAGTTGGTTTTTGGGTTTTGGGGGCCGACGGATGAGCGGTAAAGGTATCTTTACGGTAAATCCACATAGCCCATGAAAACTCGTAGCTTTTTCCGAACCCTTTCACTCATTGTGATTTCCGCTCGCAGAGTCCTTTCCTGTCTGCTTATGACGGCCTGTCTGGCAGGTTGTTTCATACCCGATGAACCGGGCGAACCCAATTCCAGCTCTAACAACGGCTCTAATCCCAATTCCAATACCAATCCAGGAACAACACCCGGCAATTCTCCGGATGACAATCCGGAAGGCCAGGAATGGAATGAGGTATCGGGGTCGGAAGGGACTATTTCTTATTCCGGTGCAACTTTGAAGTATCCGGAAGGAACTTTCTCCAAAGGGGATAAGGTGGGGATTACGCCCGTTCAAAAGGGGCAGATTGCAGGTGATATGGAGTGTTCCGGTTTCTACAAAATTACATTGCCTTCCGGAGGAACCGCCAAAGAAATGAACCTCCTTATTGACTGCGAAAATGCCGGGCCCGATAAAACTGTTGTAGTTAATGCCCCCACTTGGAACCGGCATACGGGAGAAGACGTTACCATGAACACCACCGTATATTCTTATTATTCGGAAAAAAACAATACTTTCCGAATAGTGGTTCCTCCTGTTGAAGTGGGAGGTAATCAGACGATTGCCTTTACGGTGGGAGTAGTAAAACACGCCTCGGCCTGCCTTGAGGACACCAAGGCCGCCATGTCCGAAGCGGAAAGCGTAACACAAGCTGAAGGAACCGAAACTAAGGCCTCCAGTTACCAGTATGCATATACCTGGGCTATGGACTCTTTCTCCTGGGCTCATTTCCTGGTTTATTCCACAAAGTATTCAGAAATTAACGAATTCCTTTCCAAGTACATTCCCGATGCACATGCCAAACTGGAGAGCCTGGGGTTTGTTCTGCCTAACCAGAAAATCATCTACCGGGTGGAGCAGTTTCCTTCTGACGACGACAGTTGGGGTTATATGCAAAGTGACAAACTAATCAAAACTTGGGGATATGTGCGCCTGAATGCCAAGAAACTGTACGAGATGGCTAACCAAACCGATCCGGAAGTACTCAAGAGAAACCAGAATCAAATAAAACAAACGCTTGTCCATGAAACCAGCCATGTGGTCCATGAGTTCGTTTATGACCCACGCAGCGCTCCGGTCATTACAGCCACAGGCCTAATGGGTGACGGATGGGCTATGATGTCGGAAGCCATTGGTTGCTGGACGGAAAAAACCACCGGCGACATGAAGATTGGCGAAAACGCACCCTATTTGAGCGACGACTTCATCCGGGAATTCATTCCCAATCAAAGAAGTTATCTCAATTATAGGAATACCGGTTACGGAATGGGCCTCTTCATAGAGTTTATGTCCAAGAACCTGGGAGACAAATCCATTGTAAAATTATACGAATACCAGCGGGACGGAAAGGCGGGAGACTTGGTGGAAGCCTATAATAAACTCATGAAGGGCTCAGAATTGGAGAATGTCCTGAACGACATGGACGAGTATCATGACTTCCTCCGTTCTGTCATCACTGGTGGTATAGACGAAAGAGCCGAGTTTATGCAGAGGGTGGACAGGACCACATACAAGGGAAATGTCCTCCACCTACACGGCGGAGTATTCAAGATGGGCGTTCTCCGGCACCGGGTGTTTTTTGAAAAAGAAACTGTTGCAGAGAATAATGGCAAATCCGTGAAGGTTACACAAACCCATCCAGATATGATTTCCTATATCTATCTCAGAGAAGACACGGCCCAATACAAGATTGTAGCTGTCACCTCCGACAATATGCCAGGCTATGTTTCCATGGAGGATATAGGCAAATACGGACGTACTTTCTATGTTGCTACTTATATCCTTAAATCCAACTCAATTGACTGGAATTACGACTTAAACAAGAAAAATGGTGCGCAAAATCAAATCGATGTAGAGCTGGAACAAGGGGCGTCCTTAGGAGAATTTGATATTCTTTCCCTGCTGGGAGAGTTCACCACCGACCAGGGCTCATCGGGAAGGGTGAGTTTGTATGCTAACAACAAAAATGGTTACGGCCAGTTTAAATCGCAGAAGAGCGGGAATAATTATAGTGTAGAAATGAATAAGGAAGACGATGAAGGTTGGGAAAAATGCACCTTTACCATCCGTTTTATAAGCCCCGGGCAATACGAGATTGTGAATCTTCACTGGGCGATGGAATTTTCCTCTGTTTGGGATTCCTCTACCAACCCGGTAACCATGCAACACGTTTCGGCCACTTTGGATATAGACCGGATGCCACAGGTGAACATTGTTGCAAAGAACGCCTGGTGGGAAGCCAATAGCCAATCTAACATCACATACTCTTATAAGAACGATATTTGGGGAGATCGCTCCTATTCAAAGGCGGCAGGTGTTCCCGTGGGAGACAATTGCTTCCGTGTGCAAATTGTCCTCAAATAATACTTCGGCCCGGAATAGGTCTTATTTTGCAGGTTTGCGACTTTTTCGTATCTTGGAGCCCGTGAAGAGATTGATCTGCATACCGTTACTTCTGCTCTTGGCTGC
>JAIKYL010000123.1 GCA_024683255.1 Bacteroidales bacterium
GTGGTTCTTCTGGAGCACAAGGCCGATGTTCTCCCTGAGATACTGCGTATCGTACTCTCGCAGGTCAACGCCGTCAAGGGTAATCACACCCTTCTGCGGCTCATAGAACTTGTCCAGCAGGTTGACGATGGTGCTCTTGCCGGCGCCGGAGAGGCCCACCAGTGCCGTAATCTTGCCGGGTTCGATGACCATGTTCACATCCCACAGCGCCTGGTTGCCGTTGGGGTAGGTGAAGTCTACGCCCTTGAGCTCGAACTTGCCGTTAATCTTTTCAGGACGATATGACCCGCTGGGCTCCACCTCCTCCTCAGAATCCAGGATGCTGAAGAAGCCCTCTGCATATATCAGGGCGTCGTTCACGTCGTCAAAAATCCTCTGGAGCTGGGTGATGGGCGCGATGACGTTGGAGAAGAGCATGACGTGGTACATGATCTTACCTATGGTCATGTCGGGATAGCCCGTGAGTACCAGATATGCGGTAAGGATAATCACCAGCACGGTTCCCACCTGCTTCACAAAGCTCTTGACGCCGCTGTAGTAGAAACTTACCTGACGCGTCTTGACCTGGTTTGCAGTGACGTTGTTCTGCAGCTCCAGCTGCTTGGCGGCCTCTATTCCCTCGCGGTTGAAGGACTTGATGACGTTTATGGAGTCGATGATGTTCTTGATTCCCTGGCTCTTGCTCTCAAGGAAGCCGCGCATTTCCCGCCGCCAGCCTTTGAGGCGGCGCGCCTGCCGGTACGTGATCCAGAAATAGATTGGTACTATCCCCAGCGCCACAAGTCCCACGTACACGTTGGCGGCGAACATGAGAATCAGCGCCAGGAGTGCGCTGGTAAACAGGGGCAGCAGGTCTATGAAGAAGTTCTGCACCGTCCTGGAGATGCTGCTCACGCCCTGGTCTATACGGGCCTGGACCTTGCCTGTGGCGTTTTCATCGGCACTGAAATAGGCCATGCGGAAGGTGAGGACCTTCTCTATCACGCTCTGGGAAAGGTCCCGGGAGACGAAGATGCGCATGCGCTCGCCGTAGTAATTCTGGGCGAAGGTGATAAGCGCGCTCAGCACCTCCTTTCCAAGCAGCACGCAGGATATGATAATAAGTATCCTCGCCGCCTGATTCCAGGTGAAATCCGTCCCTATGAGGGCGTTGATGGCGTCCACCGTCCTGTCAAGGACGATGGCGTTCACCTGCTGCATGGCGGACCCCACCAGCGTGAGGATGAGGGTAATCAGGACCAGCCAGCGGTAGGGCCTCACGAACGGCCGAATGTTGCGGAAGAGCTGGAAGAGGTTCATTTCAGGAACGGCTCAAGGAAGGCGTCGCGGACGGGCGGCCAGGCAGGCTCCAGCCACATTGCATGGCCGCAGGTGGGCACGCACAGGTAGTGCTTCTCTGCCGATCCCAGGTTGTTGTAGATGGCGAAGTTGGTATGCGGCGGGCAGGTGGGGTCCTGCAGGCCGAAGGCCATGTAGGTGGGGCACTTGATCCTTGGCGCCAGGTTCTTTACATCGAAGTATGTGAGCATGTCAAAGACGGCGTCCCTGTCAAGTTCCTGGGCATCGGCCGTGTCCATGACCTCGTGCACCGGCCACCAGACAATCTTGAAGTAGTCACGATAGTCTCCAAGGAAGGGGACTGCAGGGGCGATGGCCTTGATCCGGGAATCCAGCGCGGCGGCGACGAAGGTGAGGGCGCCTCCCTGGCTTTCCCCAAGGGCCACGATGCGGGAAGCATCGGCCTTGTCAAGGTCTGCGACGAAGTCAACGGCCCGGACGGCATCGGCATAAGCGCCTCTGTAGTAGAAGGTTTCCCTGGAGGAAAGGCCGCGGTCTATCCACCTGGCTTCCTCTTCGCGGAAAATGCCCTGGCCGCGCACGCTCACAAGGTAGTCGATGCGGTCCGGATTGGCGGAAGGGTCGAAGTAGAAGATGGGGGCGCCGTAGCCCATATAATTCATGACGACGGGGTATTTCCCGGGCGCATTGGGAATGCAGATAATACCGCCGGCAAGGGCTCCGTCAAGGGAGGGGAAGGTGACGGTGAAGGTGGTCCTGAGGTCGTTGGACTGCTCAGGGACGATTGTCATTTCCGGCTCCAGGGGGAACTGCCTCAGCTCCGCCAGGGTGCTTTCCCAGAAGGCGTCGAGGTCCGGGGCGGCGTCCGGAGGGCTCACAACATCGTCAGGGCGGATGCCTATGTTGAAGCGGACATCGGCCCCCAGCCTTACCTCATAGAAGCCGGGCTGAAGCTTTCCAAGTTCCACCGTCAGGAGGCTGTCCGGGCCCACCTCCACATCCTTTTCCAGGACGATTTCCGGCTCCGGGGCCATCAGTGAAAGGTCCGTCACCAGCTGCAGTTTTGCGGGACCGGTGAGGTTGACCTTGGTATTCAGGGTATAGGGGCCTTTCCCTGTGAAAAGCCATGCGGGGCCGTCTGCCGCCGCTCCGGTGGGCCTGGTGCCGCAGCATGAGGCCAGCACAAAGCCCGTGAGAATGAGGATAATACTGCGTTTCATGCTATAAATATACGAACAATTTGTCACATTTCATGTGGAATCTGCATCTATAATGTTGTATGAAAAAGATTATTATCACTATAAGTGCCCTTGCACTGCTGGTTTCCTGCAGCAAGGATATGATGGAGTTGGGAGGCGGTTACTACTACCCCAACGAGGCCGCCTATCTTGCAATGGACGGCGGCGGAGATATTCCGGAGGAACCGGGCGGTGACCGTTTTGACAAGATTGTGGAGAATCCCTTCATCGATACTGCCGATGAAGCCGTTTCCACCTTCTCCGTAGACGCAGACGGCGCTGCCTATGCCTATATGCGCAGCTGCCTCAGGGACGGATTCCTTCCGGACAAGAATGCTGTTCGCATAGAAGAGTACCTTAACTACTTCACCTTTGACTATTCAGACCCCCAGGACGGCGCTACCGTGGCCCTCAACGCAGAGGCCGGTCCCTGCCCCTGGAACGCCCAGCACAAGCTTCTCCGCCTTGGCATAAAGGGCAAATCCCTGGAAGGAGACCAGATTCCCCAGGCCAACTTCGTGTTCCTCATCGATGTCTCCGGCTCCATGAGCTCCAACGACAAGCTCCCT
>JAIKYL010000137.1 GCA_024683255.1 Bacteroidales bacterium
ACCGCCTGCTCGTTGTGCATCCAGATATGCCGGGTTTCCTGGGGCTCGCCCATGAAATGGCACACGGCGGCATCCTCCGGCACCTCAAAATAGAAATAGACTTCCATCCGGCGGTTGTGCGTATGGGCCGGCATAGTATTCCAGGTACTGCCCGGAGCCAGTTCCGTCATACCCATCTGCAGCTGGCAGCAGGGTACCACTTCCTTTACCAGCAGGCGGTTGATGGTGCGCTCGTTGGATTCTTCCAGGCTGCCCAGGTGCATCACAACGGCGTCTTTCTTGGACACCTGCTTCACGCCCGTCTCCTTATGTGCGGTTGCCGAGCAGAAATAGAAATGCGCCGGATGCTCCGGATCCAAACTCTTGAACGTAACGTGGCGGTTGCCCCGGCCCACGTAGAGCGCCTCCTTGAAGGGGATGGTATATTCTTCCTCCCCCACTTTCACAACGCCTGTACCGCCTACGTTGATAATGCCCAGTTCGCGGCGCTGGGTGAAATAATCGGCCCGCAGGACCTCCGGGGCGCTGAGCAGCAGCTCTTCTTTTACGGGAACGGCGCCGCCGGTAATGATGCGGTCGAACATGGAATAGACCATGTTGATTTCATCGGCCGCCATCAGTTTCTCCACCAGATACTCCTGGCGCAGGCGCTGCGTATCATAGTGCTTGGCATCCTGGTTGCCGGACGCTTGTCTTACTTCACAGTTTAGTTTCATCTTACAAAGATAACATTATTTGGGTTGTTTTCCGATATAGGCAAGAATGCCGCCGTCCACATACAGGATGTGTCCGTTCACGGCATCGGAGGCGTGTGAGGCCAGGAACACGGCAGGGCCGCCCAGTTCGTCGGGGTCCAGCCACCGGCCCGCGGGGGTCTTGGCACAGATGAAGCTGTCGAAGGGATGACGGCTTCCGTCGGCCTGCCTTTCCCGCAGCGGAGCGGTCTGAGGCGTAGCGATATAACCCGGCCCCAGGCCGTTGCACTGGATGTTGTACTCGCCGTATTCGGAACAGATGTTGCGGGTGAGCATCTTGAGGCCGCCCTTGGCCGCAGCATAGGCCGATACGGTCTCGCGCCCCAGTTCGGACATCATGGAACACACGTTGATGATCTTTCCTTCCCGGCGTTCCATCATCTCCGGAACCACGGCGGCACTGCAGATGTACGGGCCCACCAGGTCCACGTCAATCACGCGCTGGAACTCCTCCCGCTTCATCTCATGCATGGGAATGCGCTTGATGATGCCGGCGTTGTTCACCAGGATGTGGATGGGGCCCACCTCCCGGTGGATGCGTTCCACCAGCGCTTTCACCTGCACCTCGTCGGTAACGTCGCACACATAACCGTGCACGTTGGTGATACCGGCTTCCTTATAGGCAGCCAGCCCCTTCTCCATGGATTCCTGGTTGCTGGTATTAAAGATGATATTGTCTATGCCCGCCTCCACAAAGGCCTTTGCAATGGCAAAGCCAATACCGTAGGCGGCGCCCGTTATCCAGGCATTCCTGCCTTCCAAAGTGAATAACTGCTTCATTTCTGTTTACTTACAATATTGAACCATGCATCGGCATCCTTAATTTCGCCCTTGGACCAGCAGGAGCCGAAACTGTAACGGAAGGCTTCCCCGCTGCGGATTTCCCGGGTGCAGATGCCGTGGACGCCATCCTCCGTAACAAAGGATTCCCCGGCGTCCGGGACCACCACGGCAACGCCAAGCATGCCGTCTTCGGGCTCAATGCTCTGGTCGGATGCATGCTCCCAAAGGGCGTAATACCCGCTTCCCAGCCTATCCTCCACCAGGGTCTCCTGGGCAGGATGCCGGTTCACGCCGGCGGCGATGATGAGGGTTTCCGTACCCGTGAACGTATAGGTATCCTCCACGTTGCAGAAATAGCTGTCCGCCGTCACGGTTACCTTTTTGTCCAAAGAGACGGAAACGGTCTCCGAAGCCTGCCAGGCGGGATAATGGAGCATGAAAACCACCCTATCGGGGCCTTCCTCCAGCATTTCGAAAGAGCGGTAGTTGGTGGAAGGATAGCAAAGTTTGCCATCAACCATCGGTGTCGATGCACCGCCGCCCAGCGAAACGGCCACCTTGTAGCAGTCTTTCCCGCCGTGGTTGTGATGATAATAGTCGGGGTCCTCCATGGCACCTTTGTACCACTCATCGGCCACCAGTTTTCCGGGGAGTTTCACCCAGATGTCGATGCCAGGAGAGGTGGGATTCCCTTCCAGGGCCTTGCCGTAAAAGCGTCCGGCCACCAGGTTGTTCTCGAATACGAAGTCATCGGAGCGTTCGGGAACATAGCGCGCCATCACCTTCGGCTCCGGGGCGGACTTGCAGCCTGCCAGGGCCAGGAGCAGCGCAGAGAGGATAAGCAACTTCTTCATATTACACCTCCACGGGTTTATACTTGGGAACCAGGCTCTTCATGATGCTCCAGGCAATCAGGTACGCCAGGCCGCAGAAGCAGAACATGATGAAGTATCCCGCAGGCTTGCCTTCAAAGCCCATGAAGGTGAAGGCGGAGCCGGCGTTTTCGGCATAGGTGAACAGTTCACCTGCCACCTTCTGGATAATCATGGAGCCGATACCGCCCGCCATGGCGCCGATACCGGTGATGGTGGCGATGGTGCTCTTGGGGAACATGTCACCGATGGTGGAGAACAGGTTGGCGCTCCAGGCCTGATGCCCCGCACCGGCCAGGCCGATGAGGATGGCCGGCCACCAGGGGTTGTTCAGGCTGATGCCCAGCGGCTGCGCAAAGAGCGCCGCAATGGGGAAGAAGGCGAAGATGAGCATGGCCAGCATACGTCCGCTATAAGGATGCATCCCCTTCTTCTCCACAAACAGTTTGGGGAGGTATCCGCCGAAGATGGAAATCACCGTCACAATGGCGTACAGCGTGAAAATAAGCCCCTGGCCCAGGCCGGAAGTGGCCGGAGCGTGGAACTGGTTGCTGAAGTAGGACGGAGCCCAGAACAGGAAGAACCACCATACGCCGTCGGTGAAGAACTTGCCGGTGATGAAGGCCCAGGTCTGCTTGTACTTGAAGCATTGGAGCATAGGGATGGACTTTTCCTGCGCCAAGGCGGCCTTTTCGGCTGCCTCGGCGGCGTCGTCCTGGTGGATATACTCCATCTCGGCTTCGTTCACGTGCTTGGATTCCTCGGGCTTGTCGTACATGAAGGCCCAGAAGAACATCCAGATGAAGCCCAGGCCGCCGATGATGATGAAGGCCCATTCCCAGCCGAAGGCCTTGGCCAGCGGCGGAATGCACAGCGGAGCAGCCAGGGCGCCCACGGAGGCACCTGCGTTGAAGATGGAGGTGGCAAAGGCCCGGTCCTTCTTGGGGAA
>JAIKYL010000139.1 GCA_024683255.1 Bacteroidales bacterium
TAAATGGCATTCAGCAGCTCCGTAAACTGTTTCCGGATGTCCCCCAGGATGGAACGCCAGTCCTTGAGGCTTCCGTCCAGGTTGTCGGAAACGGCCTTGAGGCAGTAGAAGGGGAGGCTGTGCATCTGGCAGAACAGGGCGGCGGCATAGGCCTCCATGTCAAAAAGATCGTACTGCCGGGAAAGCGCCTTCACCTGCTCCGGGCTGAAGGTCTGCGTGCTCATGAAATAATCCCCGGAAAAGACCGAAGCACCTTCTCCCGGAAGGTCAATGTGGTGTTCCACCAGTTCGCTGCCGCCGTTGATGAAGTGGGTGCAGTTGACAATGGTGCCGATGGGATACTTGGCCGATCCGGCGCTGCCGATATTAAGGACGACGGGTTTCCCGCCGCCGGAGCGGGTCTCGTACCATTTTACCAGGCCGCTGAACATGCGCATTTTGCCCATCCCGGTATAAACCACGGGGAAGGGGACATCGGCCTGTGAGATCTCGTCCTCATCGGCCACGAAAAGGACCACATCCCGGCCCTTGAGCTCTTTCAATACGTCTTTTACTGTCATACTGCAAAGATAATATATAATTGACTTTAACAGAAAAAATTAGTATTTTTACAAAACTAATATACCAGCCATGAAAAAGTTAATAGCACTTTTAGCATTTTTGTGCCTTGCGGTGGGTATCACCGGCGCTCAGATAGATACCAAAAAGATTGAGTATACCATCCCGTATATTCCGGTGGAGCAGCGCTCCAGCATCCTGCCGAAGCACAATATCTGCTCCATCGCTCCCGCGGAAGAATCCTCGGACTATTTCATCACCGGCAACGGTTCCCTGCGCATCCAGGCTTCCGGTCGGCCCTATAACGATGTGATGTCCTATACCCAGGAACTGCTCTTTGAGCCCAAATGGGCGGAGACTCCTCTCCCTCCGGACATGCGCCCCTACATGCCCCGCATCCGCCAATTGCTGCTGGAGGGCAAGGCCGATGAGGCGGACGCCCTGGTGGACGAGGCCCAGAAAAAGGCCGGTTTCGACAAGTATATGAATTTCGACAACAAGATTCTGTACCCCGAAGCCGGGCCGCGGAGGCACACAGCCTTCACGCTCACCTTCCGCCGGCCGGAGCAGCCCGGTACCCGGGACTATTTGCGCTTCCTGGACACGCAGAACGGTATGATCACCGCCATGTGGACCGATGTGCGCGGCTCTTTCCGGAACGAATGCTTTTGCGCCTATGACGGGGACATCACCGTGAACCGCTTCACTGCGCCCAAGGGACAACTGGACCTGGACGTGGAGATGCAACTGCCCAGATTGGCTAATAGCACCCATGAGCTGAATATCGAGGACGGCGTGATCACGCTGGCTTGCGCGTACAATCCGGACTACGGCCAGAAGGGTTACGCCGTGGTCATCCGCTTCCTGCCCAAAGGCGGTACCATGAAAAAGACCGAAAAAGGCATGAGCATTTCCGGTGCGGACGGCCTGATGGTTGTGGCGAAGATCGCGAGGTTCGAAAACGACTTCACCTTTGATTGCGCCAAGCCCGTCCGTGACGGACTGATGGCCATGAAGGTGGATTTCGACCAGCTGCTCAAGGGTAACGAAAAGTACATCGGCGAGCGGATGGACCGTTCCCGGATTCATCTGTGCCCCGACGAAGACCTGCTGCTTTCCGGCGAGGAACTGCTCCGCCGCACCCATAGCCAGGACGAACTGGATCCCGCCCTGCTGGAGAAGCTTTATGACATGGGCCGATTCTTCCAGATCTACGAGACCGGAAAGTATCCTCCTTTGATGGGCCAGCACAACATCAACACCAACCTGCAGGTCTGCGCGGGAAACAACACGGGCCTCTTCGACGAGATGGACGCGTATTTCAAGTATTATGAGACGAAGTTCGATGACTTCCGCACCAACGCGATGCTGCTCTATGGCGCCCGCGGCCTGTTGGCCAGCGTCCACTGCGACCCGGATTCCGGCCTGTACTATCATTTCTCCCGCACCTATCCGCATTACGCCTGGACGGGCTGCCTGGGTTGGGTCTACAATGAGTTGTGGGGCTACTACCTGGTCACAGGAGACAAGGAATTCCTGCGGACCCGCCTGATACCGGCCTACAAGGAAATGGCTCTGTTCTACGAGGATTACGCGTGTGACCGTGGCCCGGACGGCAAGGTGATCTTCTATCCGTCCTTCTCTCCGGAGAACCCCACCCCGAATCCCGGCTATGAGACGGTCACCAGCAGAGACATCAATCCCACCAGGATCAACTCCGTCATGGATATCGCCATCTGCCGCGAGATCCTGATGAACTTGATCGATGGTTGCAAGACCCTGGGCATCGAGGAGGAGAACATCCCTCACTGGGAGGCCCAGCTCGCATCCCTTCCAACCTATCTCCTGGACTTGGAAGGCGGCCTCAAGGAATGGGCCTGGCCAACTATTGAGGAGAACTACAACCACCGCCACGTGTCCCACCATTATGATGTATGGCCCGGCCGCGCGATTACGCCCGAAAAGGATCCCGCGCTCACGGAAGCCATCATTATCTCCAACCGCAAGCGCGGTCAGCAGGACGACTCGGCCCATGGCATCATCCACCGTGCCTTCACGGCCATCCGCCTGAAGGATATGGAAGAAGCCGAGCAGAACCTGAGCCAGCTGCTCAACCATGGCTTTGTGCGCCGCACGCTGCAGACCAGTCACTTCCCCTATAGGGGCGTGTTCCCGGACTTGACGGGCGCTGTCCCGGCGTTCCTGGTGGAGATGTGCGTCTTCAGCGAGCCCGGCACGGTGGAATTCCTGCCGACGATGCCCGATAACTTGATGCACGGCTCCATTGACGGCGTCTGGCTGTATACCTTCGCCAAGCTTAATCATATGGACTGGGACCAGAAGGGCATCCGTGCCTCCATCACTTCCAATCAGGACCAGACCCTCACGCTTCGCAACCGCCGGGAAGGCTGCCGCATCCTGGTGAATGGCAAGGAGCTGGCCAAGGACGGTGACCATGTCCAGTACACGTTCAAAGCCAAAGAGACCGCACAGATCGAAGTCATCTTCTGATCAAAGCTTCACCTGATATGAAAAAAGCTGTGGCACTAACCACAGCTTTTTTCATAAGTCATTGATAATCGGCTTAATATTCTTCCTCGTTCCAGAGGGAATCTTTAATTGGTTATCAACGATTTACAATGAACTATACAAGTTATTAGTAAGTTTATTTGTCCATACCTGGCCAGGAATGGTCACTCCTGGTCAAATAGAGTTTTTTTAATAAGACATAACTTTTACTATTACCGTTACAAAATTGCGTTAAGTTTTGCGGTAGCTTTTGCGGTAACTTCTGGTTCCACCATGTGCCACAGAATATGTCGTCCCTTCCTTCTGCCAGACCATCTCCTTCGACGTCAACTTGACGAGCGTATAAGTGATATTGCAGAAGTCCGGTTAATGGTAATGGTTCCCTATTGAACATATCGATGGCATACCTGCCGCTGTAATCGTGCGATGATTCGCCGCCCAACGCATTATAAGTGTGGAACTGGTAATTATTATTCCCGTCAAAGGCGTATTCCACGGAACCATCTATCGCAAAGGCCGTAGAGTCATACTGCTTAGACCATATGCCCTCCAGTTTGTTGACAATCTTCTTCACAGCCGGAAAGCCCTGCTAGCAACTGAACTACGCAGATTGTTGGTCTCCCTGCATGGTCTCATATACAGAATAGCCGACATGAAAAAAAGTCGCGTTTTTCGCGGGAGTACGGCACCTAAAGAAGTATCTTCACTCACCGAAAGTTTACGAATGCTAAAGACAGCAATCCAGAACTTTTTTATTTCCTTTGAATTGTTTTAGGGACCTGCCCCATTCTCACAGAGAAACCGGAGTTTTTTTTGCTGTAGATTCACACGCGTGGAATCAGATTATCTCCTTTTCTGGATCATGGCATACAAACCTGACTTCTGACAGGATGAACATTTTCATATAGACATCACGCCTAAATTCTTTCTGGGAATACAACTCTTTCTGTATGTCTATGAATTTTTCATGATCGATTGTTGACAGCGTGTAAAGGAAAAGGGCATTCTTTCCCCCTATAATACGGATATTTCTGATAGTATTAAACAAGTCCTTATCATTTACAGAAAGGCAATGTATTGAGTAACCCGCTTCTTCGATTCCTGGGAAACGATTTCTGAGCGCCATGATGGTATCATCCTTTTCAAAGCTCTTGACGGGCACGATAGTGCTGGGGTAATTCGCCAAAAGAGAAGGAGCCTGGGGGGGAACAAATAAATGGGATGCAACCGCGTTATGG
>JAIKYL010000153.1 GCA_024683255.1 Bacteroidales bacterium
CATTCGGTGAACGAGTTTTGCACGGACTACATTGAGTATACACATGACATGTTTGCCCTCCTTTTTCTTCCGTTCGAAGTACTCTTTATATTCTCCTCCTTTCATTTTGTATGCGACATTTATGGCACTTAGATGCAATAATTCCAATTTGCCGTTCTTGAAAGGTCAACAACTGGAAGTGCTGTTTTCGCTTTTTTTCTGCGAAAGTGTTAACCGCTACTTTTTATCCGCTATCCGTTTCCAAATGATCCCGTCTTTTCTGCAAAACCTTGTCTCAGCCTAATGCGGGTAGAGACTTTGATCTCTGCGTGTCAGCTAAAGACATGACTTGGACAGTGCCTTCTGGAAGAAAGTCTATAGAAATTATTTCGCCAAATAAGAATAAAATGCTATACTCGTGGCGGAATAATTTTAGAATCCATGAAAGACCGAATCTTAGGAAGAGAGAGTGAGAAGGAAGTATTGACCTCTTTGTATCAGTCAAATAACGCTGAATTTCTAGCCGTATACGGAAGACGGCGTGTAGGCAAGACAATCAGTTTACGCCTAAGGTGAACACTTGGCGTGGACTTGCATTCGAAGATGTATGTTTTGTCCATCAGGAGGAAATCCGTTCCGCACTTGGCATTCGCGGCGTGCAGGCAGAGGTTTATCCTTGGCGGACAGGGGGAGAAGGAAAGACTGACGGCGCACAAATTGATATGCTCATCGACCGGGCTGACCGGGTGATGAATGTATGCGAAATCAAGTTCTCCAGAAGCGAGTTCGAGATTGACAAGAACTATGAAGCGGACCTTCGCAGGAAAGTAGACGCGTAATATGTATAGTGGTCGCATCCAAAAGGTGGTTGTTATGGATGATTTGTTCCGGGAGGAATGATGCTTTATTCACGTAAGCCAGTGCCGAAAAGTGACATTTTCGGCATTTTTTGTGTCCCGTCTGGACGGATGGATAGCCGTACCTTTGCAATCTGTGAAGAAGATAGGCGGTGACGCGAAGGACTTGTCAAAGAATCTACTTCGTTTAAAAAATATTGCTCAGCTGCTCAAAGAGATAAGGTATATGGGCATAGGTGTCATCCCTGAGTCCAAGCCTTACCATAATCAGATGCTTGTAGGGATTCACAAAGAGGACCTGTCCACGGATTCCCAATGCATAGTAGCCCGGGAATTCCGGCTTATCGGCCCCGATGCAACTGGTATTGTACCAACAGAAGTGGTAGCCACCGCCAGCCCCACACCCAGAGACTGGACTTTGAGGATTCTATCGTTTTTCGTTTTCATTCGAAATATGTATCTTTGTCAAAAATGAGCGCTATGCAAATCCTTCAGCATCCCATCTCAAGAACAGAACTTACGGATATAGCCCAGAATACCTTTGGTGATATGGTAAAAGCCGTGGCCGATGTCAAGAAAGGCCTTCTTGCCCTTGATGCCGATTTGCACGCCGACTTGGAGCAAATGCTTCTGGAGGAGGGTTCTGCCCAGGAAAACCTGTGGGGGTTCAACCTTTGGGTGGAGGAGGAAGGCGAGGATTTCATAGAATACGATTCACTCATAAACATCCGGTCCTGGCAAGGCAACCCCTCAAGGGATGTGGAGGATCCGAATGTCCGGGAAGCCATCAAATCCATTGTCGTTAAATTCATAACAGCATAAATGCAACACCATTCCTTGGAAAATGGCCGCTGGGCCGAACTCACTTTTCCGCAGCAGATGGCCAACATCGGCAGCGAGACTTCCCGTGTCTTGAAGGCCCTGGAAGCCGGGAAAGAAAGCCGTGCCCAGAGCGCCTTTGCCCGTTTTCAGGAACTCATAGATCTGACGATCCGATATGGAAGGATGGGCGAAAGCAAATCGGCCCGCAGTGCTATGTGGAAGGAGCTTTGCCGTTTCCGGGAGTTGTACTGCGCTGCCTTCCAGGAGCATAATCTCCCAGAACTTGTCGCTGCCAACCGGTATCTGGACCAATTTGCTTCCATCCGCTAAAGTTCGTTTTTCACATCTGAGACATCATCGGCTCCGGAGGTACTTGAGATACTGGTCGAATATGTCTATCTTTGTACCTCTAATTAACGTGTCATGAAACTGAACATTGTCCCCATGGCTGTCCTGATCAGCCTTTCTTTGATTGCCTGCCCGCTCATGTATTATTTCGTAGGTCCCATGCTGGATGCGGACCAGCTGTCCGTCCTCAAGACCCTGGGCATTATCTGCGGCTGCAGTGCACTGTTTTGTTTTGTCGTTGGAGAACTCAGCGGCAACAACTCCCAGATGGATAAGCTCTGGAGTCTGCTGCCCATCGTCTATACCTGGGTCGTGGCCTACCATGGCGGCTTCAAGCTCCGCCTGGTGGTGATGGCCGTGCTGGCCACCCTCTGGGGCGCCCGCCTTACTTTCAACTTTGCCCGGAAAGGCGCCTATCGGCTCAAATTCTGGGAAGGGGAGGAAGACTACCGCTGGAGCGTGCTCCGGGCCAGGAAGGACTTCCAGCCTCACTGGAAGTGGGTCATCTTCAATTTCTTCTTCATCTGCATCTATCAGAACCTGATTGTGCTGCTCATCACCTTCCCTTCCCTGGTGCTGATGCATTCCACCGCCCCCTTCAACTGGGTGGACGCAGTGGCCATCGTCGTGACCCTGGGCTCGCTCATCTATGAAACCATCGCCGACGAGCAGCAGTGGGCCTTCCAGACCACCAAATGGTCCATGATCAAAGCCGGCAAAAAGCTCGAAGAACTGCCGGAACCCTACTGCAAGGGCTTCAACACCACCGGTCTGTGGAAATGGAGCCGCCATCCCAACTACCTGGGCGAACAGGGTACCTGGGTAGGCTTCTATATCTTTACCATCGCAGCCGGTATGGGTGTGTTCAACTGGAGCGTGATTGGCGCGCTGCTGCTCATCGTCCTGTTCCTGGGCAGCTCTGCCTTTGCCGAGGACATCAGCGCCTCCAAGTATCCGCTCTACGCAGACTACTGCAAGACCGTCTCCAGGTATTTCCCGATCAAATCCAGCCAGTTATAGCTGCCGGTGCCGGGCGCGGCGTCCCGCTGGAAACAGTGTTCCCGGAGGGCCAGGGTGTGTAGCTCGGCCGGGATGCCCATGGCGCGGAGCTTCTCCCAGATTTTCACGGAACCGGTGGCGGCATACGGGTCGGCATCTCCGTGAATCAGGAGCATGGGGGCGGTGTGGAGGTCGAAGGAAAATTCCGGGACCAGGATATCCCCGTCTTCGTTGCCGTGGTGCAGATTGTGCCCATCGGCCCCGTCCGTGAGCGTATAGGCCGGATAAATGCCGATGCCCCACTGCACCCGGCAGGAGAGTTCGTCAAGGGCATCAATCGGCAGATAGCTGCGGTGCAGGGACGAGGTGACGCCCATCAGGGTAAGATGGCCCCCGGCCGATGACCCCATGATGCCAATCCGGTCCGGGTCCAGCCCATAGGCGGCGGCCTGGCTTCGGACTACGCGTACCGCCCGCTGCAGGTCCTGCCAGGCGTTGGTGTGCTTGGCCAGCTTTTCCGGGCGCGGGGTGCGGTAGCGCATGGTTACCACCGTAATGCCCTTTTCGTTGAGGTAGCGCCTTGCGGGCGTTACTTCAAAGCTGCCGGTCCCGTTGCCCATGTAGGCCCCGCCGGAATAGATGATCTGGATGGCCCGGCTTTTCAGCTCCTTGGGGAAATGCCATTCAATGTAGGGCGTGCCCTGGTTCTCCTGCACATCCGGCATCTGGCCCTCCGGCCAGATGTCTTCCTTGATATACTGCGCGCGGTGCTCGTCCGAGGTGAATCGGCCGTCGATCGGTTCTTCGGCCGCCAGCGGGCCCAGATAGCCCATCTGCCGCATGAATTCCACGCCCCGTTCCAGGCCGAAGGCGCCGTGCCCCTTGTTCGGGTACAGGTGCACTTCGGCGGGGATGCCCCGCTTACGGAGCTCCCGGTACACCAGGGTGGAACCCATCGGGGTGTAGGGGTCGTTTTCTCCGTGGTGCAGGCTCATCGGGCAGGTTTTCTCATCGAAACGGAAAACGTCGGAAAGCTGTACGTCCGGACCATAGCCCTCCCGGGTGGCCGGCGTACCGGTCTCGCCGTCCGTCGTCGCATAGGCCGGTGCGTTGACAATGGCCCAGTTGATGTGGCAGGGGAGGTCGTCCAGGCGGTCCACCTTCTGATAGGCGGGCGTCTGGCTGCTCGTTGCCAGCAGCAGGGCCAGGTGAGAGCCGGCCGACATGGAAATGACGCCGATCTTTTCCGGGTCGAAGCCCCGTTTCCGGGCCTCGCTGCGCACCAGGCGCACGGCCCGCTGGCCATCCTCCCAGGCACTCTGGTAAATGGGCAGGCCCACCGGGCGGGGTGTCCGGTACACGAAGTTGACACACTGGACGCCCAGCTCCGTGAAACGTTTGTGCCACAGCTCGATGAGTCCCACATCGCAGCAGTTCATGTAACTGCCGCCGGAGATGAGAATCATGCAGGCACCCGTAGGGTTTTGCGGCTTTTCAAACCATTCCAGATAGGGAATCCGGTGTTGGTCAGGGTTGAAACCGGCCTGGTCGGCCTCGTCGGTCATGGCGGCGATCTGTCCGGCCTGGGCATCCGGCATCCGGTCCTTGGGCCATACGCTCATGCGCTCCTGGGCGCTCAGCGACAGGCAGACAAGCAGGGTGGAAAGGAGAAGGAAAAAACGTTTCATAAGCGGGGTTTATTATTATTGTCCGGGGACCAGGTAGCGGTCGCCGGTGTCGCGGGCTACGGCATCCCAGAAGGGCTGGTCGTAGCTGCCGGGCTGGTCGTTGTATTTGACAATGAGTTCGCGGGCCAGCCGGCTCCAGCGCTCCATCATCTGCCGGGTATAGGCAGCCGTCCGTTCGTTCAGGAAGGCGACCTGTTCCTCGGGTGTCAGTTCCCGGACGGCCGCTTCCACGGCCGCCTGGTCCTGGGCGAAGGCCTGCTCCAGTTCATTCCGGGCGGCCACCAGATCGCCCATCATGGCGCTGTAACGGGGGTAAACCATGTTGGCCACCCAGTTGCACAGCCAGAAAGCGCCGCCTTCATCGAAGACGCCGTTCCGGTTATGCTCCGCCGCAAAGGCCGGCGGAATCTCGGTGGTTCCGCAGTATACCGGCACATAGGCAATCATGGAAGGATCGTCACAGTTGAAGTAATAGACGCCTCCCACGGCATCCGGCAGCCAGGAGCGGAGCTGGGCAACGACCGAGAAACCGGCCTGCTGGGTGGAGATGGGCCGTTCCCGGAAATACTTCTTGCCCTCGGAGGTGAATCCCTTGGCGCGCGGGCGGTAGGGGGAGCTCCAGGGACCGGCCATCACATCGGCCGTCATATCCAGCGGCGTTCCTTCGAAGTGGTCGCGCATATCGGCCATGATTTCCTGCAGGGTGACGGGCTTGTCGGGCTTGATCCACAGGGGCAGCTCGTCGCATACCTCGAACTGTCCGTTCAGGTAGGGGAGGAAGCTGTCCATGTAGGCCGGGTCGGTGTGATGCCGAAAGACGCTCCACACGCGCGGCTCGCACAGGCGCATGGACGTAAAGTCGAAGGGGCAGTAGGCCTCGCGGAAGCTGAAGTCGGCGTCCTTGCCGCTGAAGTATCCCTTCTCGCGGGCGAAGGACACGACATCCTTGGAATAGAGGCAGTTCTCCTTGTCCTTGAAGGGGATTTTCCGGATACGGCTCTGGTTGGCATGGGCGCAGATGGCGTCGTCCGGCACGCGGAGCGCCACCCATACGGCGCCCGTTTTTCCGGGCCCTTTGCCGATGATTTCCATGATCCAGGCTTCCGAAGGGTCGCAGACCGAGAAGGTCTCGCCGGAATCGCAGTAGCCGTATTCGTTGGCCAGGCGCCCCATTTCCAGGATGGCTTCCCGGGCCGTGCGGCAGCGCTGGAGCGCCAGCTGCATCAGGTTGTCATAGCCCAGGATGCCCTCGGGGTCCTGCAGTTCCTCGCGTCCGCCGAAGGTGGTTTCCAGAATCGTGAGCTGATGCTCGTTCATATATCCTACGACATTGTAGGTATAGGGGACCTGGTCTACATAGCCTTTGACCTCGCCCGGTTTCCAGAAATGGCGGATGGCGATCTTCTCGCCCGGGGCATGCTGCCCGGCGAGGGAATGGGTGAGCCAGCCGCTGTAGCCGAAGGTGTCGCAGTTGTAGGTGCAGATGACCGAGCCGTCGGCCGATGCCTTCTTGCCCACGATGATATTGGTGCAGGCAAAAACGGACAAGGCTCCTGTACAGAGGAGCCCCGCCACAGTCAGGAGTACTTTTTTCATGCGTTCAAATAGGCCAGGATGATATCTACCGCCTGCTCTTCACTCAGGGTGTCCATATTCAGGACCAGGTCGTAGTTATTGAGGTTATAGCGGCTGCTCCCGGTGTGCCGGCTCACATAGGTCTCACGGGCGGCATCCACTTTCTGGATCACTTCCTGGGCCTGTTCGCGCGTGAGTTCCTGTTTTTCCATGAGACGCGTGATGCGATGCTCCTCGGAAGCCCGGATAAAGATATCCACCTTGTTGGGACAGCCTTCGGTTACGAAGAAGGCCGAGCGTCCGGCAATGACGCAGGAACCCTCTTCCACGAGCTCCCGGAGAATCTCCGCCTCGGCCGCAAAGACGGCGTCGGAGGTGACATCGGCCCGGAATTCGAGATGGCTGCCCTGGGGAAGGAAAGCGGAAGGCGGCGGGGCGGGGAAGACGAACTGGAAGAAGTCGTTAAGCCAGTTGGTTTTTTCTCCTTTGAGTTTTTCGATAGCCTCAGTGGTGAGGTTAAACTTCTCGCGCAGGGCCTTGATCAGGTCTTTGTCGCAGTAGCGTACGCCCAGCTTCTGGGCCAGGATGCGTCCTACGGTGCGACCGCCGGAACCGGCTTCGCGGTTGATCGTAATGACAAAAGGTTCGTTAAGCATAGATCAGTGTTTTTTTATGAGTAGACATAGGCCGATAACCGTAAACGCGGCATTCATCACCAGCAGCTCGTAGCTGAAGTGGTAGCCGTTGAACCAGCGGACGGAATTCACGTCCAGCAGCAGGCACAGCAGCGGGGCGGCGATGGCCACCACCGGCACCCAGCGGTCCCGCACCCGCGCCTTGCAGCACAGGCCGAAGGCGAACATGCCCAGGATGGGACCATAGGTATAACTGGCCAGCCGATAGACTGCGTCAATCACGCTGGTATTGTTGAGCGCATTGAAAACCAGGATGCAGACGGCCATGATTACGGCCATGCCGCTGTGAATCCAGGTGCGCTTGTCGTCTTTCCCGCCCAGGATATCGATGGTGAACGAGGTAGTGAGGGCGGTGAGGGCGCTGCCGCCGGCCGGGAAGCCCGCCATCACCAGGCCGATGATGAACAGGGCCGCCACCACGCCGGAAGCCGGCAGCAGTCCCGACCAGGTGACGGCCGGGAAGATGGCGTCGCCGCTGGCCTCAATGCCGTGGAGGGCGGCGAACTGATAGAGGTAAACGCCCAGCAGGAGGAAGAGGGCGATGGAGACAATCTGCAGCAGGACCGACACGATGAGATTCTTCTGGGAATCCCGTACACTCTTGCAGGCCAGCGTGCGCTGCATCATGTCCTGGTCCAGTCCGGTAGCGGCGACCACGGTGAACAGGCCCCCCAGCAGCTGCTTGAAGAAGTACTGCGGGTGGTTCACGTCGTCGAAGTAAAAGACCCGCATCATGGCGGTGTCCGGCCGGCCCACCTCCCGGGCGATGAGTACCAGGCACAGGATGACGGATACGAGCATGGCCACCGTCTTCACGATATCCAGGCCGATTACCGCCTTCACGCCGCCGCGCACGGTGTAGAGCCATTCCAGGGCCATCACGATGAGGACCGTGAGCCAGAAAGGCAGGCCGGCCGGGCCGGCGACCAGCAGCTGCAGCGTTACAATCATCAGGAAGAGCCGGACCGATGCGCCCAGCATCTTGGAGATAAAGAAGAACCAGGCTCCGGTGCGGTGCGAGGCGGTGCCGAACCGCTTGGCCAGGTATTCATACACCGACACCACGTTGAGCCGGAAATACAGCGGCGTAAGCACGAAGGCAATCACCAGGTAGCCCAGGAAGAAACCCAGGCACATCTGCAGATAGCCGAACCCCACAGTGCCCACCATGCCCGGCACCGACACGAAGGTGACGCCGGACAGGCAGGACCCGATCATGGCGATGGCGACTTTCCACCATGCCGTAGACCGGGTTGCATAAAAATCTTTAGCCATTGTTTTTCAATTGGTCTTTATAGGCACGTCCCACGGGCAGCGGCTGCTCCAGGCCCAGCAGCTGCACCTCGGTGCTTTTTCTTTTCTCAATGCGCCAAACCGGTACGATATAGGAGCGGTGAATGCGGACAAAAGCCCCTTCCGGGAGCATTTCCAAAATGGTTTTCAGCGGCATCTGGGAGACGACGTCTTCCCGATGGTCCAGGTGGAAGCAGGCGTAGTTGTTCCGCCCCTCGATATACTGGATGGACGACACGGGAATGTGGATGGTCTTGTAGTCCTGCTTTACCTGGATTTCCTCTCCGCTCTCGGCCTCTGCCCGGCGGGTCTCCAGGGCTTCCCGGGCGTTGTCCAGGGCGTGCTGGACTTCCTTCTGGGAGGACAAATCCCGGATCTGGGCGCGGAGCATGCCTACGGGCAGGCCATTGCCGATTACGGCCAGGAGCAGGATCCACATCGCCCGCACGTGCGGCTGCATCTTGCCAATCTCGCCGGTGGTGCCTTCCGAGAAGTCCAGATGCGTCAGGCTCATCAGGAAAGTGATGATGGCGATGATGAAAAGGACGCCTGCTACGGTGAGAATCCCTTTCAAACCCTGGAGCAGCTGGGGCCCCAGTACGCGGCGGCACAGCAGCCAGATGCCATAGAGCCAGGCTACGTAGCCCAGGATATAGCCCGGATGCCAGAGGACCCATTCCCCCATTGGAAAAAGGAACATCATCCCCGGCAACAGGAAGATGCAGAAGATGATGTCCAGGATGTGTCCGCTTTTCACGGCTTAGAAGGTGTAACCGGAGAACTCGATATCGTTCACGGCACGCTCTTTCAGGGCTTTGTTCTTAAAGGCATTTTCCAGGTTGCTCTTGACGCCTTCTGCATCACCCTGACGGGCGCAGATGATGGCCTTGAGGTACTGGACCTTGGGGTCGCGGCAGTGAGCGGTGGCGGCAGCCTTCTCCAGCTGGTCGGTAAGGATCAGAGCCAGAACAGAGTTGTGGCAGCAGCCCTTGGGGTTCTCCAGGATGCGGGCAGCTTCTTCATAGCGGCCGGTGAGGATGAGCACGATGCCCAGGTTGGCTTTGGCATCGTCGGTGCCGGCTTTGCGGAAGGCTTCCTCGGCGGCTTTGTAGTCCTCTTTGTGGAGGGCAAGCACACCCTTGGCGTTCACCACGTCGGGATCGCTGGCGTCGAGCTTGGCCAGGGCAGCTTCGGCCTTGGCGTCCTGACCCTGCAGGAGATAGAGGGCAGCCAGGTTGAACTTGGCGCGTTCGCTGTTGAACTTGGCCACGGCCTTGTTGTAGATTTCTTCCATCTGGGCGGGTTTGCGAACCAGGGAGGCCACGTGCAGGAGGGCTTCTTCGTCCAGGATGCTTTCATTGTTCTGGAGCAGGTCCAGGAGCTCTTCGTCGCTGTAGTTCTTGAATTCTACATTGGCGATGAGACGGGCGCGGCGCAGTTCCGGGAGAACTTCACCCTTGAGGGCGGTGTAAACCTGGGACATGTTGCGGATTTCGTTTTCACGGACGGCGGGATCGCTGTACATGGACAGGACGCGCAGGATGAGGTCCTTGTCTTCCAGGTCGCTTTCGGAAACCAGCTGCTGGAAACCTTCCCAGTCTTCACCGACGCTGCGGACGGTAGGATCGGTGGCTTCGTGGCCCTTAGTCACCTTGTCCCAGGCCTTGGAGGCGGATTCGGAACGGTTGTCGGAGAGCTTTTCGTTCTTGTCTACGGCGCCTTCCGGGGAAGCGTAGGCAACAATCTCGGTGCTGGTGACGGTGGTGCGCTCATTGGCGGCGACGGCATCCAGGGCGGCCAGGAATTCCTTCACGGAATCGCCTTTGAGCTCGGAGTTGCGGACCTGGGCGCTGTTCACCAGGTATTTGATCTGGCCCTCACGGGTGCTGGTGATCACGGCCTGGTAGTTGTCTTCCTTGAGGGAGACGTTACCGCCCTTCTTGACGAGCATGTAGGTGGTGTAGGCACCATCGGCCACTTTCTTGGTGGGGAGGTTGATCACTTTCTTGTTGGCAATCACTTTGCCGCGGAGCTCCAGGTAGCATTTTTCCATGCCTTCCACATAGTCGAAGTGCACTTTTTCGGTCACTTTCTGGCCTTTGGAGGAGACGACTTTGTAATTGTTCTTCACTTTTTCGCCCTGATACTTGAAGGGCTTCATGGCGGCTTCGCCACCATCGTAGACAATCACGGGCGTGACTTCCACGATGACCTTGGGATTGAAATAATCCTCGGGATAGGTTACGCTGACGGTAGCGTCAATGGTGCCGTTGACCACCTCCAGGACGGAGGGCTGGCAATCCACTTTGACATTGTCGGCCAGTTTGGCCATCTTTTCGGGGGAGGCGCAGGCTACGGCTGCGAGGGCCATGGCTGCGGCTGCGAGGTACTTGGTAATGGTTTTCATATTGAACAGATAATGTTATTGGCGTTTCACTAGAGTACAAATATAAGCATTTTATTTAAAAATTCAGTATATTTGCACGAAGTATTATGGACCTACAGGCACTAAAAAACAAATACGATATCATCGGCAACGATCCGCTGTTGAACGAGGCGTTGGAGACGGCTGTCAAATTCGCTCCCACGGGGCTCAGCGTGCTCATTCTGGGTGAGAGCGGCGTGGGTAAGGAAAGCGTTGCCCGCATCATCCACCAGTTCAGCACCCGCCGGCAGGCCGCCTTCTTCGCGGTGAACTGCGGCGCGCTGCCCAAGGAACTGGTGAATTCGGAACTCTTCGGCCATGTGAAGGGGTCCTTCACCGGTGCCACGGACAACCGGAAAGGCTATTTTGAAGATGCCGACGGAGGCACGCTGTTCCTGGACGAGATTGCCGAACTTCCGGCCGAGACGCAGGCCCTCCTGCTGCGCGTGCTCCAGAGCGGAGAATTCCGCAAGGTTGGCTCCAACAAGGTGGAACATACCAATGTGCGCGTGGTGGCCGCCACCAATGTGCAGCTTTACGAGGCGGTCAAGCGCGGCAAGTTCCGTGAAGACCTTTACTTCCGCCTGTCGGCCGCCCAGATCCGCATACCGCCGCTTCGGGAACGGAAGGGGGACATTTACCTGCTGTTCCGCAAGTTCACGTCGGACTTTTCGGAGGTGTACGGCATGTGCAAGATTTCGCTTCGGCCGGATGCTATCCACCTGCTGGAGAACTACCGCTGGCCGGGCAACATCCGTCAGCTGCAGGGCTTTACCCAGTCCCTTACGGCCCTGCTTTCCACCAAGGTTACGCCCACCCTTCAGCGCATAGAACTGTCGGCCGCAGACCTGGAGCCCTTCATCCCCCGGGAGGAAGGCGAGCCCATCCCCATGCTGTACGAAGGACCTCAGCCTTCATCGGCCTTTAATGCCGATGAGCGCCAGGCCATCTTCAAAGCCATCTTTGACCTTAAGCAGGAAGTGGACGCCCTCAAGGCGCGCATAGACCGCCGGGAGCTTCCTCCGCCTCCGGCCGGCAGGCCCCTGGAAGAAGCGCAGGAGGCTGAATGGCAGGGAGAGGAAACCTTCCCCCAGGACAAACCCATCTTCCACGTGGAAACGCCCGCACAGGAGCCCCAGGCCCATACGCTGTCCCTCCGCAAGTCGGAGGAGGAGCTCATCCGAGCCGCACTGGAAAAACACGAAGGCAACCGCAAGAAGGCGGCCGAAGAACTGGGCATGAGCGAACGTACCCTTTACCGTAAATTACCTCCGGAATACCGCAAGAAATGAAACGCCTTGTTGTAATACTGGCCGTTGCGCTTGCGGTGGTGTCCTGTGGGATTTATTCTTTCACAGGTACTTCCATTCAGCCGGATGTAGCAACCATCACCATTCCGTACGTGGAGAACAAGGCTGTCCGTATCAATCCGTCCCTGTCCAACGACTTAACGGAAGCCCTGCAGGAGAAGTTCCGCAAGCTCACCCGCCTGGAGCAGGTGGATGTGGACGGAGACCTGGAGCTGGTGTGCGAAATAACGGGTTATGACGTAAAGGCTACAGCCATCACGGCCGAGGAGCAGGCTGCGCAGAACCGCCTTACCGTGCAGGTGAAGGTAGAGTTCACCAACCGGAAATACCCGGAGGACGATGTGAGCAACTCCTTCAGTGCGTACGAGGATTTTGACGCCACCATGTCGCTGGACGCCGTAGAGGGCGGACTTTGCGAAACCATCATAGAAAAACTGGTAGAAGATATATTCAACGCAACCGTAGCACAATGGTAAGAGCATCCCATATGGACATCCACACCCTCACGCTGGACGAGCTGGTGGGCGTGGTGAACCTGTACCCCTGGTATGGCGCCGCCCGGGTGGAGCTGTGCTCCCGCATGGCCGAGGTGGGCGGAAGTGACTGGGGACAGGAACAATACGCCGGAGAGGCCCTGTACGTGGTGGACCGCCGGAAGATTGCCACCTTTGTGCAGCGGGACCGGAAGGGAGACTACTCAGACAAGGATGTCCAGGCCCTGCTGTCTTCCTACATGGGACCTTCCCCGGAAGAGACTGCGGCTGCAGAGCACCAGGTACGCGTGGTGGGCGGAGACTATTTCTCCCAGTCCCAGTACGACAATGTGCGCAAGGGGGATGACAACATCTTTACCCGTTTTGCTTCTAAGAACCGCCCGGAAGGCGCTCCGGACGAGGAAGCGGGCAGCGAAATAGCCGACAGGTTTGCCACCGAAACCCTGGCCCGGATCTTTGCCGAACAGGGCCGTCCGGAGGAGGCAAGACGCATTTATTCGCGTCTGGTTTTGGATATTCCGGAAAAAAGTGCTTACTTTGCATCCCTTATTGACGAATTGGATTAAAAATAGTTAACAATATGAACGCAGCATTCACTGTTCTGGTCGTCCTTATTATCATTGCGGCCATTCTCCTGATCGCGGTCGTCCTCCTGCAGAATGGCAAGGACGGCGGTCTCGCCACCAATTTCACTTCCGCCAACCAGACGCTTGGCGTACGTCAAACCGCCACCATCCTGGAAAAGGCCACCTGGTATCTGGTCGCCTTCATCCTGGTGGTTTCCGTGATCACCGTTTTCGTGGCCCGCGGCAACACCCAGCGTGGTTCCAACGACGCCGTGAGCACCGAAATCCTCAACCAGATGGATGCCGCCGCTCCGGAAGCTCCCGCTTTCCCGCTCCCTCAGGACAATCCCGAGGCCAGCCCGGAAGCCGAATAAGCACCCGGCAGCAGATGTTCAGGCCAGCCCTTCGGGGTTGGCTTTTTTTTTGAAATTTTATGCTTATATTTGTGAATTGGACAATAATAACATTACTTATATGAAAAAAACTCTCAAAACCTTTGCCGCAGCCCTTATGGCGGTAGCCGCCGTGGCTTGCGCTTCTCCGGAAAAGATGGCCAAGATGGCCGATGCCGTTAAGGTCAGCTGCAACCCTTCCGTACTGGAAGTGGTTAACGACCAAATCTTTGCCACCGTAACGGTGGACTGCCCCAAGGATTACTTCAATCCCAAGGTAATCATGGAGGTTACCCCCGTGATTGTGTACGAAGGCGGCGAGGCTGCCATGAAGCCCTTCAAATACCAGGGAGACAAGGTGAAAGACAATTACAAAGTGATTTCCTCCCAGGGCCAGAAGGTCACGGAGCAGCTTAAGTTCGACTATGTGGAAGGCATGGAAAAGTGCTTCCTGGAGCTCCGCAGCCGCGTTATTGCCGGCAATAAGAGCATCAATCTTCCCTCTAAGAAGGTGGCCGACGGCGCCAACACCACCTACATGCTGGTAAAGCGCCAGGGAGACGTCTCCTTCAAGAAGGACGCCTACAAGGACATCCTCACCAGCACGGCCGAAGGCCAGATCAAGTATCTGGTGAACAGTTCCGAGGTGCGTAATTCAGAGCTTAAGGGAGACTCCGTGAAGGAGTTCCTGGCCGCTCTGGAAGCCATTGAAAAGGACGAGCGCGCCACCATCACCGGAACTGAGATTGTGGCCTACGCTTCCCCGGAAGGCGCCGAGGACCGCAACAACAAGCTCTCCGGAGACCGTTCCGCATCGGCCAACAAGGCCTGGGACAAGGTGACCAAGGGTCATGAGACGGTGGATCCTTCCGTACGCAGTGTGGGTGAAGACTGGGAAGGCTTCCAGCAGCTGGTGGCGGAGTCCGACATTGAGGACAAGGACCTCATCCTGCGCGTTCTCTCCATGTATTCGGACCCGGCCGTGCGCGAGAATGAAATCCGCAACATGAGCCAGGTGTATACCGCCCTCAAGGGTGAGGTGTTGCCGGAACTGCGCCGCGCCCGCCTCATTGCCAACGTGGAGTATAAGAATTACACCAATGACGAACTCCTGGAACTGCTGGACCAGAATGCCGATATCCTGGACGAGGAAGCCCTCCTCCGCGCCGCTTCCGTGGTGAAAGACAACGCCAAGAAGGAGAACATCTACAAGAAGGCCGTGGAGCGCTATGGCAGCGACCGCGCCCAGTACAACCTGGCTGTCACTTACCTGAATGAAGGTAAGGGTGCCCAGGCAGAGCAGGCCCTTGCCAAAGTAAAGGCCAACGATGCCGATGTGCTCAACGCCAAGGGCGTGCTGGCCCTCCGCAACTCCGATCTGGAGGCCGCCGAGACTTATTTCCGCCAGGCCGTCGGCAATGCCGATGCAAAGGCCAACCTGGGTATCGTCCAGATCCTCACCGGCCGCTATGAAGAGGCCGCCGAAACCCTCAAGGACAAGCAGGGCTGCTGCAACAACAAGGTGCTGGCCTACATCCTTACGGACCAGCTGGACAAGGCTGCCGCCGCCGTGCACTGCAAGGATACCCGCGTCCAGTACCTGAAGGCCATCATCGCCGCCCGCCAGGGAGACGCCCAGGGCGTGAAGGACAACCTGGCCAACGCCTTTGCCAGCGACGAGTGGAAAGAGCGTGCCGCCAAGGACGTGGAGTTCGCCGGTTACGAGTTTTAAGCACCCTCGGCCGTGAACAGCGGACGGGTGGTAGACATCATCTTCTGCATCCTTCTGCTGCCGGGGATGATGTTCCTTTTTCCCATCGGGGAATGGGCCCAGTGGCATCCCGGATACATCCTGGGATACGCCGGGTGGCTGTACGGCGTGTATTTCCTGTGCAGGGAAGCCCTGGGGACCATGCTGCTGAAAGGCGCCAAGGGCATTCTCACGGCGCTGGGCATCCTGTTCCTGGTGTTCGCCGTCACCTTCCTCATGTCCTGGACTCCCGTGGACTTCCCGCGGGATGCCGATACGGTTTCCGGACGTCTGGAGCTGCATCAGCGGGCCATGTGGGTGCTGTTGTTGGCCGATGTGACCATCGGCCTCCTGGTGGGGGTCTTCAGCTCCCGCATCAAGGAGCTGTCGGCCTCGCGCGAGGTATCGGCCGCCATGGACAACGCCCGCTCGTCGCTGTACAAGCGCAGTTTTGACGCCGTGGCCGATGAAGATATTGAGCTCAAGAGCGACTACAAGACCGTGCGGGTACCTCTTTCGTCCATTCAGTACATTGAATCCCGCAATAATTACTCCTGCGTTCATCTGGACCACCAGGAGGACATCGTTTCCCAGATTACCCTCAAAAAGGTGATGGAGCTGCTTCCGGAAGGGAAATTCCTCCGGATTCACCGGTCCTATATTGTACCGGTGTGGCGGATTGAATCCAAGTCCCTCACCCAGGTGCAGCTGATGGGCGTGAAGGACCCGCTTCCGGTGGGCCGCGCCTTCAAAGACAGTATAAAATGAGCAAGAACAAGGACTTCTTTGCAACCCGGTCCACCAGCTGGTGGATGGTGGCGCTGGCCATGATAGGCTCCTGTTTCTCGGGGGTTACCTTCGTGTCCGTGCCGGGCATGGTGGCATCGGCCGGATTCGGCTACATACAGATGTGCCTGGGCTTTTTCCTTGGATATCTGGTCATAGCTTTTGTGCTCACGCCGCTGTATTTCAAGCTGGGGGTGGTGTCTATTTACCAGTATCTGGAGCAGCGTTTCGGCCTTTCCTCCTATAAGACCGGCGCATGGTTCTTCTTCATTTCCAAGATGCTGGGGGCGTCGGTGCGCTTCTTCCTGCTGTGCGCCACGCTGCAGCTGCTGCTGTTCCAGGGCCTGGGCATTCCGTTCTGGGTTACTGTGGTGGTGGCTGTGTTCCTCATATGGATATACACCTTCCGGGGCGGAGTGAAGTCCGTCATTTGGGTGGACATGATTAAAACCGTCTGCATGCTCTTTACCGTGGTGCTGTGCCTGGTACTCATCGGCCGGGAAGTGGGCGTCTTTGACAAATCCATGGCACGGGTGTTCTGGTTTGACAATGTGAACCACCCGCAGTTCTTCTTCAAGCAGCTGCTGGGCGGCCTGTTCACGGTGATTGCCACCACTGGCCTGGACCAGGACATGATGCAGCGTACACTGGCCTGCAAAAATGTGAAGGACTCCCAGAAGAACCTTTTGGTTTCCAGCGTGTTGCAGATTGTTGCCATTGCCCTGTTCCTTATTCTGGGCGTATACCTGTATCAGTTTGCGGCCCTTCACGGCATTGACGCCAAGGGAGACGCTTTGTTCCCGGAAGTGGCTTGCTCGTCCTTCCTGCCGCCCATCGTGGGAGTGCTGTTTGTGGTGGGGCTCATTGCCGCCGGTTTCCCGGCCGGGGGATCGGCCCTTACCGCGCTCACGACGTCCTTCACCGTGGACATCCTGGGCGGGCTCAAACGGGCCGATTCGGACAGGCTGCGCCGATGGGTGCACGTGGGGATGGCCGTGCTGATGGCGGTGTGTATCATTGTTTTCAGCGTGCTCAATTCCACCTCCACCATTGATGCCGTGTACCGGCTGGCCAGCTACACTTACGGCCCGCTGCTGGGCCTGTTCTTCTTTGGGATTTTGAGCAAAAAGGCCGTCCGGGACCGCTGGGTGCCGCTTGTGTGCGTGCTGGCGCCGGCGCTGTGCCTGGTGCTGGATTTGAACTCGGAGGCCTGGTTTGGCGGCTATCATTTCAGCTATGAACTGCTGCTGCTGAATGCTGGCTTCACGGCTTTGGGACTTTTATTCCTGCGAAGAAATGAATAAGTGGTTTTGGGTTCTGCTAACGCTCTTTTTCATGAGCGGATGTGCGCGGGGGCAAGATGCCCCCCGCCCCATCCGGCTTACGGAAATGCCGCAAACCCCGCTGAGCATTCCCGCAGGGCAGTATTCCGGAATTTCCTTTGTACAAGGCAAACAGTTTGTTGTAGTGGACGACAAAGTCCGCGGCGGCGGCATCCAGTCCTTTGTGGTGCAAGTGGATTCGCTTGGGTATTTGGAGAGTGTACTGGCCACAAGCCTCAAGGCCAATGATTCCGGAGAAAAGGGATTGGACAACGAGGATATAGTATACGCCTCCGGACGCCATACGCTGTTTGTGGCGTCGGAGGGCACCCAGACCATCCGGGAATACAATCTTTCCGGCAAACCCACAGGGGCTTCACTGGCCGTGCCGGAGGAGTTTGGGCTGTCCTATATCACCCCCAACCGGGGTTTCGAGGCGTTGGCCTATAATGAGGCCACCGGCCTCTTCTGGACCACCACGGAGGTGCCCCTGATTGCCGATTCTCTCTACCGTTTCCAGAGCTTTTCGGCCGAGACGCTGGAGCCCGCACAGCAGTTCCTCTATGCTGCGGAACCGCCGGCCGTGGAACAATCGGCCATTTCATCGGCCCGGGCCTATGTGTTTGGCATTCCGGCCATTACCGCGCTGGACGACGGTCGGCTCCTGGTCCTGGAACGCGAAGTCTATGTTCCACAGGGCGGCCTGGGAACACTTTTGACGGACTCCTTCACGGCAGCTGCCATCTATGAGGTGGACCCGGTGCGCTGCAAGGCGCCCGTGCTGGAGAAGAAGAAGCTGTTAAGTTTCCGGACCGGCGCACTGAACCTGGCCAATTTTGAAGGCATGTGCCTGGGCCCGGTACTCCCGGACGGTACGCAGACACTTTTGCTCATTGCCGATTCCCAGAACGGTGCCTACGGCCTGGTGGGGGAATACATCAAGGTAGTTAAACTGCAGTACGAATAGAACATGAGAACCTGCCTGTCCATACTCGCAGCCCTTTTTATCGGCCTTACCGCTTTTGCCCAGAACGGTAAGATCTATTTTGGCAGGTATGGTTCCGTAAGAACGGTGGCCGAATGGAACGGCATCCGGATCCCGGAAAACACAGTCCTGGGGGTAAAGATAATTGCCGATAATGCCACTTACAACGGCCTTTCCTATACCGATTGGCTGAATGTGGCCCCGGAACTGGCAACCAGCGTCCCCGCCCTGGTGGAACGCTGCGTGGAAGGCGCCAACAACCGCTTCAACCGCAGTTTCCAGAATGTCTATTTTTCCTCCATCACGGAAGGGCGGGACTATCTGGTTACCCTAATCCT
>JAIKYL010000194.1 GCA_024683255.1 Bacteroidales bacterium
GAAGGCCCCGCCAGCATCAATCCCGCCACGGGGAAACCCTGGCTGCTGGATTTCCCTCGCATTACGGTGCGGGACCTGGTATCGGCCATGATTGCCGTACGGAAGCATCTGGGGATTAACGAGATAGACCTTCTGGTGGGCAGTTCCACCGGCGGCTTCCAGGCGCTGGAATGGGCCGTTACGGAGCCGGAACTGTTCCGTCGCTGCGCCTTCCTGGCCACGGCCCCCCGCGTTTCTCCCTACTTCGGCGCTACCGTGGAGGCCCAGCGCATGGCCCTGGAGGCCGATCCCACTTTCCGCGAAGCCGCCTCCCTGGAGGGCGGCGCGGCCGGTCTCAAATGCGCCCGGGCGCAGGCCCTCATCAGCTACCGCTGCTTCCAGGGCTACGGCCTCACGCAGGCGGAAGAAGACCCCGACACCCTCTTTGCCTCCCGCGTGGCCTCCTACGAACGCTATCAGGGAGAAAAGCTGGTCCGGCGCCATTTTGACGCGTATTCCTATTATACCCTTTGCAATCTCATTGACAGCCACAATGTGGGCCGGGGCCGGGGCGGCGTGAAGGCCGCACTGGGCCGCATTAAAGCACAGAGCATTGTGGTTGCCATTGATACAGACGCCCTTTTCCCGCCCCGGGAAGGACGCGAATGGGCCTCCTGGATTCCCGGAGCCCGCTTTTTTGAAATCACCTCCAACTTCGGCCACGACGGCTTCCTCCTGGAAACCGCCAAACTCACGGCCCTCTTAATGTAAACTCCATGCAAGTACTCAAATTCGGCGGCACTTCCGTAGCCGACGCCGCCTCCATCCGGCAGGTAATCAATATAGTAGAAAAGGCCCTGGAAGAGGACCGTACGCTGGTAGTGTGCTCCGCCATCAGCTGCTGCACCGACGAGCTTATCCGCATCGGCCGGCTGGCCGCGGCCCGGGACGAGGCCTATAAATCTTCCCTGGAAGCGCTGCAGGAGCGGCATGGGCAAATCATCACCCAGCTGCTGCCGGAAGGCTACCGGAAAAAGACGCAGGACGCAGTGGACGGCCTCTTCCGGGAGCTGGAAAGCCTTGCCCGCGGCGTCTTCCTGGTGGGCGAGCTCTCCCCCGCCAGCCTCTCGGCCATCGAGAGCTTCGGCGAACTGCTCTCCACCCGCATCCTCACGGACCAGTTCCTGTCCCAGGGTGCCGCGTGCCGATGGCTGGACGCCCGGGAAATCATCCTGGTGCGGGGCGGCAGCGTGGATACGGCCGAGACCTACCGCCGCATCCGGGAGGCCCTGGAGAACTGTCCCCACGCCGAACTGCTCATAGTTCCGGGCTTCATTGCCCGGGATGCCGACGGAAGGCCCGCCACCCTGGGCCGCGGCGGCTCCGACTACACCGCCTCCCTCTTTGCAGCAGGCCTCCACGCCCGCCGGGTGGAAATCTGGACCGACGTCCCCGGCATCCTCACCGCCCATCCCAAGGTGGTTCCATCGGCCCGTCCCATTCCGCATATTTCCTACAGGGCAGCGCAGGAGTTGTCCCATTTTGGTGCCAAAGTGATCTATCCGCCCACCATCCAACCCGTTGTAGCAGAGGGGATTCCCATCTATGTGAAGGATACCTTCCATCCCGACGAGCCGGGCACCCTGGTGGAGAAGAATCCCCCGCACGCCCGTGGCGGAGTTATCGGCATAGCCCATTCCGAGGGCATTGCCCTCCTCTCGCTGGAAGGCAGTGGAATGGTTGGCGTTCCGGGCTTCAGCTCCCGCCTTTTTGACGCCCTCTCCCGCGAAGGCATCAACATCATCCTCATCACCCAAGCCTCTTCCGTCCACTCCATGTGCATTGCCGTGGCGGAGGCCGATGCCCAGCGCGCCCGCAAGGCCGGAGAAGCGTGTTTTGCCTATGAAATCTCACTGGGCAAACTGAATCCCTTGAAGGTGGAAACGGGCTTTTCCATTGTGTGCGTGATTGGCGATGACATGCTGGGCCACAGCGGCGCCACCGGCCAGATGCTGGCCGCACTGGGCCGTCACAGCATTCCGGTGCGGGCCACGGCGCAGGGCTCTTCCGAACGGAACATTTCCGTGATTATTCCCTCCCACCGCTCCCAGGAAGCCATCCGCGCCATCCATCACGAATTCTTCGATCGCTTTGATACCCAGGTGATTCCGCTGTTTATCGCGGGCTACGGCCGGGTGGGCAAAGCCCTGGTGGAGATGCTCCGGGACAATGCCGAGGCCATAGCCAAACGCTCCGGCAAAGAGCTCCGGGTTTGCGGTCTGGCCAGGAGCAAAAAATATGTGATTGACACCGAAGGGATTGATCTTTCCAAAGCGGCCGAACTGCTGGAAAACGGCCTTCCGGGCTCCTACATTGACGCCCTCTGCGGCCTGTCCCTGGAAAACGCCATCTTTTTGGACTGCACGGCCAACGAGGAGATCGGCTTCCGCTATCCGGACCTGTTCCGCTGCGGCTACAGCGTGGTGGCCTGCAACAAGATCCCCTTCTCCGGCACCTACGCCCAGTTCAAGAGCCTGCAGCGGGAAGCGCACAAGGCGGGCGTGTCCCTGCGCTACGAAACCACCGCCGGTGCCGCCCTGCCGGTGCTTGTAACCCTGGACCGCGTGGTCCAGAGCGGCGACACCCTGATACGTATGGACGCCGTCCTTTCCGGCACGCTCAACTATCTTTTGGACAATTACAAAGGCACGGGCTGGGAGGAACTGGTGGAAGATGCGCGCGTGAAAGGGTACACGGAACCGGACCCCAATATTGACCTTTCCGGCAAGGATGTGCTGCGTAAGATCCTCATTCTGAGCCGCCAGGCCGGCCTGCCGCTGGAAGAGACGCAGGTGTCCCTGGAACCCATTCCGGCCGATATCGCCCAGCGCTTTGCCGCCGCCGCAGCCAAGGGCCTGAAGCTTCGCTATGTGGCTTCCGTGGATGCCGAAGGCCGTGCCTCCGTGGGCCTGCAGGAAATCGGCCCGGAGAGTCCGCTGTACGCGCTCAAGGGCACGGACAACGCCATCCTCATCACCACCGGCGACTACCCCTCCCCCATGCTCATCCAGGGCGCAGGCGCCGGCACACGCCAGACCGCCGGCGGATTGCTGAATGATATTATGCTGTCAATATAGTATAAAGTTATTATCTTTGTACAAATTGACAGTATAATGAAACGTTTTCTCCTCCTTGCGGCGGTGCTTTTCACCGTCCTGCCGGCCCGGGCCGATGAAGGCATGTGGCTGCCGTCCCTCATTTCCCAGCGCATTGCCGACATGCAGGCCAAGGGCCTCAAATTATCGGCCGATGACATTTACAGCGTGAACCATTCCTCGCTCAAGGACGCCGTGGTGCTCTTTGGCGGCGGTTGCACGGGTGAGCTGGTGAGTGACGAGGGCCTCCTTTTCACCAACCACCACTGCGGCTACAGCTACATCCAGCGGCATTCTTCCGTGGAGCACGACTATCTGAAGGATGGTTTCTGGGCCCGCAACCGGAACGAGGAGCTGGCCAATCCGGGCCTCACCGTCCGCTTCCTGATAAAGATGGAAGACGTGACGGCCGCGGTGCTTAAAGGCGACAAGCCCAAGCTCACGGAGGATCAGCGGAATGCCCTCATCAAGAAGAATATAGAGGCTTTGCGCAAGCTGGAGACAGATCCCGCGAAGGGGCTGGTGGCCCAGGTGAACTCCCTGTATTACGGCAACCAGTACTTCCTGTATGTTTTCCAGGAGTTCCGCGACGTGCGCCTGGTGGGTGCCCCGCCGTCCTCCATCGGCAAATTCGGCGGAGAGACGGACAACTGGATGTGGCCCCGCCATACCGGAGATTTCTCCATCTTCCGCATCTATGCCGATAAGGACGGGAATCCGGCCGATTATTCCCCGGAAAACGTTCCCTACCATCCCAAGAAGTCCTTCACCGTTTCCCGGAAGGGTGTAAGCGAAGGCGACTTCACCTTTGTGTACGGCTGCCCCGGCAGCACCCAGGAATATGTGCATTCGGAGGCCGTCCGCTACACCCAGGATATCTCTGATCCTGAGAAGATTGCCCTCCGTACCCGGCGCCTGGAGATCATGAAGAAATACATGGACCAGAGCCAGGC
Organism: Bacteroidales bacterium; assembly: GCA_024683255.1. The sequence continues at coordinate 4,088 of JAIKYL010000194.1, forward strand.
CGTGCGCATCCAGTATTCCTCCAAATACGCCTCCGTGGCCAATGCCTGGAAGAAGTGGCAGGGAGAGGAAAAGGGTCTTCGCAAAAACAAGATAGTTCCTCAGAAGCAGGCATATGAGAAGCGTTTTGCCGAATGGGCCGTGGGCACCCGCTACGAGGGTCTTGTGGAACGTTTGGCTCAGCTATATACCGCCCGTGAACCCATCTACCGGGCCTATGAATACTACAACGAGACCGTCCGGACCATCGAGCGGCTAAACATGGCGGCTAACCCCAATTTCAACCGCAAGGACTACTACGAACCCATTGATTCAGAGATGTTTGTAGCCATGATGGAAGCCTTTGATAAAGCGCTGGACGACAGCTACAAGCCGGCGCTCTTCCTGCAGAAACGCGCGGAATACGGCTCCATGGAGAAGTGGCGGGACGCCGTCTTTGCCGATAGCCTGGAGGCCCGCGAACTGTCCAAGGCCTTCACGGATTACGTGAACGAGAATCTGGCGCC
>JAIKYL010000208.1 GCA_024683255.1 Bacteroidales bacterium
AAAGCCCCTTCATTGAGAATGAACAGCTTGGAGCTGCCATTTTGTTCACCTACTTCGACTTCGATGCCCGTGAAATCCAGAATTTCAGAGGCGTTTTCTTTGGTACAACCCGCCACTATCGCAGCGAGGACCGCGCTGAAAACCAGCAGTGATATCTTTTTCATATGCTAAAGAACTTGTACCGCAAAGATACAAATTCTAGAAGGAATAGTCAAGAGAAATTAGCACGTGAAAGCCTGGCATGGGGTATTGTTGGACAATCTGGTACTGTTCGTTGAAGAGATTCTTGAGTTGCAGACCCACTTTCATTCGCTCTCCCTGCCAGCCAAAAGTGGCATCCCAGGTGGTCCAGGGGGCCATCCGGAATTCCGGCCGATTGCTGGAAGAGGTAAAGCGTTCCCCCGTAAGGAAGCCCTGAATCTCCAGGCGGAAACCGTTCCAGGCGCCAAAAAGCTGGAAACTGGCGCTGTGGAGGGGAATGTAGGGGATTTGTCCGTCCGTCTCCGTGTCGTGGGCCCACTGGTACGAATAGCGAGCAGTGAGGCCGGTTTCCCATTGGCCCGCCCCATAGGTGGCCGATGCGGCAATCTCATCGCCGAAGATGTGAACGCCGCCAATATTGTACATGCTCCAGCGGAAAAGGCTGCCGTTGGGGACTGCCACCAGCTTGTTCTGCACCCAATTGTAGTAAAGCTCTTCCCGTGCGGTGAAATACCACCGGCCGATGACCTGCTTCCAGCTCCAGCGGGCGGCGGTCTGCCATACGGTTTCCGGTTGCAGGGTGCGGGTGGTTACATTGGTGTAATATAGGTCGTTGAAGGTGGGGAGGCGACAGGAACGCTTTACCAGGCCGCCGAACTCCCATTCAGGCGCGGGATGCCAGTCCAAAAGGAAGGCAGGGGAGAGGAAGCTGTACCTGCCGGCGCCTGCGGAATACTGGTACTGAAGGGAAACACTTGCACGCCAGGGATCCTTCAAAAGCGCGGCGGAAACGGCTGTATAAAGGGTTTTGCGACGGGCAGAGACCTGTCCCTGCAGGCTTTCCAGCTGTCCGTCCACCGCTCCGCCCAGGTGGAGCCAGTCCGTGACCGAAAAGTCCAGTGCTCCGGAGGCATATACGCTTTGCTGCAGGTAGTTCCAGGTGGCTGATATAGAAGGATCCTGCTCGGAAATATCTACATAATTAAGTACATCCCGGGCATATTTGGCGCGAAGAAGCACTTGCAGCCGCTCCGATAGAACCTGCTCTCCGCCCATTTGGAAAGTGAGGCTACGGTCCTCCTGACGGTCCAGTGAAAGGGGATAGCCGGGGATCTGCTTGTAAATGGGGCCGGGGATGCCCCGGTGGGAGTCGTACCAGTTGAAGGAGGCTTCGTATCGGCCGCCTTCCCGCAGGTAGAACATTTGCGCCAGGGCCCTGAAGGCAGTAACGTCCCCATTCTCCCGGGTCATGAGCGTATCGTACTGATAGTCTTTAATATGGAAAGGGTATCGGCCGTTGGCGGTGCTGCCGGAAAGGAGGAGGCGGGAGCGAAGGCGGGAACCCCAGCCCTGTTCCCAGGAAGCTTCCGGCGCTATGGTCCCGAAGGCGCCTCCGTGCAGATGCAGGCGAAATTGCCGGTCGGCCGATGGAAGGGCGCTGGTAAGGTGCAGGGAGCTGGCGCTGCCGTATTCCCGTGCCGTCTGCAACAGCTGCGAGCGCTGCCCCTCGTAGAGCTCCACGCTTTCCAGGCCGGAGGTGGGAATCCGTCCCAGATCCACCTGCATGTTCTGGGCGTTGTCTATGGGCACGCCGTCCAGGAAAATGGCCGTGTGGGCGCTTCCCAGGCTTCTTACATTCACCGTCTTGAGGCCTCCCACTCCGCCGTAGTCCCGCAGTTGGATGCCGCTGAAGTCCCTTATGGCATCGGCCAGGTTCACGCTCCGCTGCAGCTTTTCCCCGGAAGTGGCGTCCGTTGGCGGAGACACAACCCGTTTGGCACTCACGGCCGATGCGGTGAGCGTATCCGGCTGCTGGAGCAGCAGCATGGCTGAAAGAAAGAGCAGCATCTTTTGCCGTTTAGGCGCAGAATCACTAACTTTGGGTGCACAAAATTACTAAAAGATGCCCGCCTTCCCAAACAGACTCCTTCTTTTTTTGCTGCCGATATGCCTTTTGGCCTGCCGTCAGCGTCCCGCACAAACGGAGACGCAGATGGAGTACGCCCAGTGGTTCGGCATCACGGAAGAGGGGAGTGTGGTGGTCTTTTCACCCTCCGGTGCCGCTCCGGATACCCTCAAAGGGCCTTTCGGCCGGCTGGTATGCATGTCTTCCTCCTATGTGGGCTATCTGGAGGCCATCGGGGCCGATGAAACCGTAGTGGCCGTCTCCGGCCTGGATTATCTGGGCAATGAGGCGGTGAAGGAAAGTGCAGTGGAAGTTGGGTACGACGCCGCCCTAAACTACGAAGCCATCCTGCAGACCCGTCCGGACCTGTTTTTGACTTATGCCGTTTCCGCTGCGGAGCCGCCTTATCTGGCCAAACTCAAAGACCTGGGCGTTCGCTGTGTAATCCTGAGCGAGCATCTGGAAAACCATCCTCTGGCCCGGGCCGAATATGTGAAATTCTTCGGCACCCTCACCGGTCACCCTCAGGAAGCGGATTCCGTGTTTTCCACCGTTAGGGACCGCTATCTTTCACTGGTGCAGGAGCCGTCTGTCCGCAAAAAAGTGCTCATCAACATCCCTTACGCCGATATCTGGTACATCCC
>JAIKYL010000183.1 GCA_024683255.1 Bacteroidales bacterium
CCCATGCCGATGGGGCAGCTGGCACCGTGCCTGGGAAGACGGATCACGCGGATGTCGTGGGCAAGATATTTGCCGCCGAACTGGGCGCCCAGGCCGATCTTCTGGGCCTCTTTGAGGAGTTTTTCCTCAAGGTCTATATCGCGGAAGGCGCGGCCGGTTTCATCTCCGGTGGTGGGAAGGGCATCGTAGAACTTGATGCTGGCCAGCTTCACAGTGAGGAGATTCTTTTCGGCCGATGTGCCGCCGATCACAAAGGCGATGTGGTACGGCGGGCAGGCAGCCGTTCCCAGCGAGCGCATCTTTTCCACCAGGAAGGGGATGAGGGTGCCTTCGTTCTGGATGGTGGCCTTGGTCATTGGGTAGAAGTACGTCTTGTTGGCGCTGCCGCCGCCCTTTGCCACCATGATGAAACGGTATTCGTCGCCCTGGGTGGCCTCAATGTCAATCTGTGCCGGAAGATTGCACTTGGTATTTACCTCATTGTACATATCCAGCGGAGCGTTCTGGCTGTAGCGCAGGCTCTCCTGGGTATAGGTGTTGAAAACACCCAGGCTGAGGGCCTCTTCATCCTCGAAGTCCGTCCATACGTGCTGGCCTTTTTCTCCATGGATGATGGCTGTGCCGGTATCCTGGCAGAAGGGGAGGACGCCCTTTACGGAAGTCTCTGCATTGCGCAGGAACTGCAGGGCTACGTATTTGTCGTTGTCCGAAGCTTCCGGGTCTGTGAGGATCTTGGCCACCTGCTCATTGTGGGAGCGGCGAAGCATGAACTGGCAGTCGTGGAAGGACTGCTGGGCAACCAGGGTGAGGGCTTCCGGAGAAACCTCCAGGATGGTTTTTCCACCGCAGCCGCAATGGCCGCCGAACTTGGATGTCTTTACCAGTTTCTCCGAACCGGGAATCTTGTAGTACTCTGTTGTGTCAGGGCCCAGCTGGAACATGGGCGCATATTTGAATTCTGCCATAGGTGTAGAAATAAAGATCTTAGTGGTTTACAAATATAGTGTTTTTTGGGGAATTCTCCGTATATTTGTAGTTACCTAAACGCAAATAACTAATAACCACTCATAAACTATGGCAGAAATGAAATACCGGGTCGAGAGCGACCTTCTGGGAGAACTTCAGGTTCCCGCCGATGCCTACTACGGCGTACAGACGCAGCGGGCCATCAACAATTACAAGATTTCCACCACGCACATGTACGACTATCCGGAGTACATCATTGCAATGGCGTATGTGAAGATGGCCGCAGCGGCCGCCAATACGGAGCTGGGCGTGATGCCCAAGGAGATTGGCGACGCCATCGTGGCCGCCTGTAAGGAAATCGTGGCCGGCAAGCTGCACGACCAGTTCCCCGTGGACATGATGCAGGGCGGGGCCGGCACCTCGGTGAACATGAATGCCAACGAAGTCATCGCCAACCGCGCCCTGGAACTCATGGGCCACAAAAAGGGCGAATACCAGTTCTGCTCGCCCAACGACCATGTGAACTGCGCCCAGTCCACCAACGACGCATACCCTTCGGCCTTCCGCTACTGCTTCTTCCGCATGAACAAGAAGGTGGAGAAAGCCCTGAAGGACCTCATCGCCTCCTTCCGCGCCAAGGGAGAGGAGTTCAAGGACATTATCAAAATGGGCCGTACGCAGCTCCAGGATGCCGTTCCCATGACCTCCGGCCAGGAGTTCAACGCCTTCGCCAACAACCTGGAAGAAGAGCTGGCCAACCTGGAACGCAATGCCGTCCTCCTCAAGGAAATCAACATGGGCGGCACCGCCATCGGCACGGGCCTCAACGCCGTTCCCGGCTTTGCGGAGCTCTGCACCCGGCTCCTTACCGAATTCTCCGGAGACAGCTTCGAGAAAGCGCCGGACCTGGTGGAAGCCACCCCGGACACCGGTGCCTATGTCAGCTACAGCGCCGCGCTCAAGCGCCTCGCCGTCAAGCTCTCCAAGACGTGCAACGACCTCCGGCTCATGGCCTCCGGTCCCCGCTGCGGTCTGCATGAGATCAACCTCCCGCCCATGGCGCCCGGCTCTTCCATCATGCCCGGCAAGGTGAACCCCGTCATTCCGGAAGTCACCAACCAGGTGTGCTTCAAGGTCATCGGCAACGACACAGCCGTGTGCTTCGCCGCAGAAGCCGGCCAGCTGCAGCTCAACGTCATGGAGCCCGTTATCGTGGAATGCATCCTGGAAAGCCAGACCTGGCTCATCAACGTCATGGACACCCTCCGCACCAAGTGCGTGGACGGCATCACCGTCAATGCGGAACACTGCTATGAGATGGTGAAGCATTCCATTGGCATCGTCACGGCC